>NZ_JBNDIK010000039.1:0-45389 GCF_050434365.1 Massilia sp. UYP32 | reverse complement strand
CAACCAGTTCGCCATCATGTTCGGCGAGCGCTTCACGAACGCGATTATCTAACTACGAATTCTGGCCCCGCACACAGAATTTCTGACAGGTCCAAGCTATGCTCTGGAAAAGTCCAGCCACGTGCTATCTGGCTGTAGCATCATGAGCCTGCCGTCGCGAAGGACGTTCCTTCCCATAAATGCGTTTCGGGTGGATGACCAATCGCTTCGTCAGATCGTCCAGCGCCTTGCTGTGGTACAGGTCCAGGCACTTCAAGAAATCGAATCGCACTCCCTTGACTTCCGATTCGACCAGCGGACTGGAATAATCCCGTTCCAGGTAACTCTCCACTAAGGAATTGACTGCATCCGGACTCTGATCCATATCGAAGTACGTCCAGTCGCGCAACGCGCTGATGCTGCTTCCGGCATCCTTCGCCACGCCATTGTCATTCCGATAGGCCTGGGTTAGACAGGTTGCTAGCACCATGTCCTTGTAGTTCTGCGCGTGCGTGCGGGTTACAGCTTGCGGGGATGTGATATCGCGAGTACTAGCATGGGCTGGCAACGACAATATGGTGAACACCACCACTGCCAGTCGCAAGGGGGACAACCTCATGGCAAACTCCAGAAATTTGCACGATCCGTGCGATACCGCGCTTCGGGTTCGTTGAAATAACAGTGGTCATAGCAGGAGCGACCGTCGAAAAGCGTGGCATGCCCCTGCGCATTTGACCACCCCGAGACTTCAAACAGAATGACGCCTGTTTTGCCTGCAAGTGTGCCCCCACCGGAGACAGGATATTTCACGACTTCGGCTTTACCCCAGCGCTGCGTCAGGAACCCGATCAGGTCGCGTACTCGAAAGAAGTATCTTCGCCCGTCCGCGCCGGATACAGTCTGTCCTTTGATGCCAGGAATGACCATGCCAGCTTGGCTGAGTATATAACTCATGCGTACAGCACACGTGTTTTCCCATCGCTGCGCTGCAGTCGGGTTATCGATATTCTTCCTGACGTTGCCGCCTATGATTCCTGCCACCCGGGCTCCGGGATTGAGAGGGTCGTAGATTCGCTGCGAAGCTGCCCACGCAGCACTAAAAGACGGTCGAGTCATATCGGTAGTCCTTGTTGAATTGTGTCGTACCGAGTCATCACAGCGCGCGCAGGAAGATCAAGGCCGCGGTGCATCGCGAGAGCAGCAGCACAAAGCAATGAAAACAGCGAACGGTGAGGTGTGTTCCCAACGTCGTGCATCATCGCGCGAGAAATAGGCATTGGCCTTTCGCTAGCGCAATAGTCGGGCGGTTTTCCTTAAGACGTGCAAAGACCTGATCGGCGTTTGCGATGAGGCTCGTTGCTGCGATGAGCGATGCGGACAACGAGGGCGAGATCCGGCCGCTGACGCCGCATCCGCGACGCCATCGAAGCCACGGCCGGTCAGCCGGCCGCAGCTGCAGCGGACGCCGGCCGAATATTCTGGTTGGTACGGAACAGATTGTCCGGATCGTAGGCCGCCTTGATCTGCGCCAGGCGCGCATAGTTGGCGCCATAGGCATCGGACGTACGCTCGCCTTCGTCCTGCGGCATGAAGTTGACGTAGACGCCACCGCTCGCATACGGCGTGGCATCCGCAAAGAAGCTGCGCGCCCAGGCGATGCAGCGTTCGTCGTCGGCCGGGTCTTCCCAACGCGTGTGCACGTTCATCACGTACAACGCGTCGCGGTGCGGATAGGCGGTCGCCTGCTGCGGCGGCGCCCCGGCCTGGCCGCCCAGCAGGCCGAGGAAGATCTCGCACTGCGGGGTAGGCAGATCGGAGGCGTAGCGTAAAACGACGTCGAGGGCCCCATCGCTCAGTTGCGTGAAATTATGCGATTTCCAGTAGTTGCGTGCGCCTGGCGTGAGCATCGGATCGAAGATCTGCTGCCAGGCCGCGTAAGGCATCGGCCCGACATGCATGCCCAGCGGTTCGCCCAGCTTGGCGATGCGTGCGATGGCGGCGTCCACGGCGTCGCTCGGCGATGGTGAAAAGACCGGCAGCACCAGCACGTCCTGGCCATGCACTTGCGGGGGCAGGAACGGCAGCGGGGGCGCCTTGCGCAGGACCGTCCAGACCGTGAGGTCGGGGGCCATGGTCGCGACGGCATCGCGGTATTGCTCCAAGACCGACTGGGCCTGGGCGAACGGGTAGACGATCAGCCCGGCCGTGATCTGCGGGCCGACTGGATGCAAGGCGAATTCGAAGCGCGTGACCACGCCAAAATTACCGCCGCCGCCACGGATGGCCCAGAACAGGTCGGGATGCTCCGTCGCGCTCACCTGCAGGCGCCCGGCGTCGGCGGTGACCATCTCGGCCGATAGCAGATTGTCGGCCGCCAGGCCCAGCGTGCGGCTGAGCCAGCCGAAGCCGCCGCCCAGGGTCAGACCCGCCACGCCGGTGGTGGAGTTGATGCCCAGCGGCGTCGCCAGGCCGTAGGCCTGGGCTTCGTGGTCGAAGTCGCGCAGGGTGGCGCCGCCTTCCACCCAGGCGCGGCGGCGCACCGGATCGACCTGCACCGACTTCATGCGCGACAGGTCGATCACCAGTCCGTCATCGCACAGCGCGCTGCCGGCGATATTGTGGCCGCCGCCACGCACGGCCAGCCGCAGCTGGTGGTCGCGCGCGTAGGCCAGCGACGCGCGCACATCGGCCGTGCCGGCGCAGCGCACGATGAGCGCCGGCCGCCGGTCGATCATCGCATTCCAGACGGCGCGGGCATCGTCGTAGCCCGCATCGTTGGCCTCGAGAAGTTCTCCTCTTAACAGCCCCTTCAATTCATTGAATTGCCCCTTCGCCAGCGTGTCCATGACGCACCTCGCAGATGGTTGGTCCGACGTCTCGCTTCATCATAGGAAGGCGAAGTGCGTTGACGCAAGCTCATGAGATGGAAATAGAGTGCAGGAATAGGGACTGGAGAATCGCATTGGCCCAGCACAAACGGCCGCACAAGTGCGAGATGCGACATACCGTGCGCTTCAGGTGCAACGCATGATTGAGCCGCTCCCCAACGCCACTTATGGCGACGGGCCCGACGTTCCACCTTTAACGGAGACATGCATGCGTATCGCTCGAGGAAACGATGTGCCGACCGGTAGCTCGATATGGAGGCTGCCCCGCCTGGTCTTGCTACTGGCCGCGATGTGGATGTCTGCGACAGTGCTTGCGCAGTCGTCGTCCGGCGAGGCGGACGGCAGAAACGGCGCGCAGCGCACGAGCTACCGCGTGATCAATCTCGGCCCCGGCACCATCGCGACCTACCCCGACATCAACGCCGCCGGCCAGGTGGCGTTCTCGATGGTGAACGGCGGGCGCATTTCGGCTTTCTTCCATGACGGCGCAACCGTGAAGAACATCGGCTCGCTGGGCGGCGGCATCACGTATGCGAACGACCTGAACGAGGCCGGCCAGATCGCCGGCACCTCGCTCAACGAACACGGCGTCGAGAACGCTTTCGTCTGGAGCGCGGGCGGCGGCATGCTCGACATCCGCGCCGAGCCTGGCCGGGGCCGTTCGTATGGCTGGGCCATCAACAACCGCGGCGTCGTCACCGGCTCGTTCGGCGACTCGGCGCGTCCGTTCCGCTGGAGCATTGGTAGCGGGGTGGAAGACCTGGGCGTCACGCCCGCCTTCCAGCAACCTTCAGGTCGCGTGCTCAACGACGCCGGCCTGATCGCCGGCGTGACCACGATCGACGACGAGTTCACGCGCGTGTTCGCCTGGACGCGCGGTAGCGGCCTGGTCGACATCGACACGCTGGGCAGCGTCGAATCGTCGCCCGTGGCCGTGGGCGCCGGGGGCGAGGTGGCGGGCAATCGCCTGGCTTCCTGGGACGATGGCGGCGACCGTCCCTTCCTGTGGACGCGCGCCACCGGCATGGTCGACCTCGGGATCGGCCGCGGCACCACGGCCTGGGTCAATGCGATGACGCCCGGCCTGCACATCGCCGGCGGCATCGGCTTTGCCGACGGGCGCCAGCGGGCGATGTCGTGGACGCGGCGCGGCGGCATGCGCGAACTCGGCACACTGGGCGGCAGGACCTCGGTCGCGCGCGGCGTCAATGCGAAAGGCCAGATCGTCGGCTTTGCCGAGGACAAGGCCGGCGCCATGCGCGCCTTCGTCTGGAGCGCCGCCGGCGGCATGCTGGACCTGAACCGGCTCGTGCGGCGTGTGCCGCCGACGCTGGTGCTCGAGCACGCGATGGCGATCAACGATCGCGGCGAGATCGTGGCCAGCTCGAATGCCGGACTGGTGCTGCTCAGGCCGGACCGTGGACATGAAAGCGGCCATACGGTCGGGCCGCTCGTCGCGCCGCGCACGGTCGAAGTCGGCGCGCCGCTGCAGGCATCGGTGTCCTTCGTGGATGGCGACCGGGTCGGCACGCGCGGCGTGGACTGGTCGTGGGGAGATGGCAGCAGCGCGCCAGCGCGCCGGATCGACGAGCGCGGCGGCGTGGCCAGCGCGCGCGCCAGCCACAGTTTTGCTGCGCCTGGGCTCTACACGGTGGCGGCCACGGTGGTCGGCCGGGATGGCCGCCGCACCGTGGTCAGCCAGGATGTGGAGGTGACTGCGCCGTAGGAGGGAATCAACCCTTCTTTTGCGCCGCGATCCAGCGGTCGGTCGCCGCTTCGAGCACGTCGAGCGGCACCGCGCCGTGCGACAGCACTTCGTTGTGGAAGGCGCGCAGGTCGAAGTCCTTGCCCAGGGTCTTTTCGGCGCGTGCGCGCAGTTCGCGCAGTTTCAGTTCGCCGATCTTGTAGCTGAGGGCCTGGCCGGGAATCGCGATATAGCGCTCGACTTCCTGCACCGCCGTCACCTCGTTCTGCGGCACGTTGTCCATGAAGTAGGCGATTGCCTGTTCGCGCGTCCAGCCCTTCGAGTGGATGCCGGTATCGACCACCAGGCGCACGCCGCGCCAGATTTCGGCGGTCAGGCGGCCGACCCACTGCCATGGATCGTTGTACATGCCGATTTCCTGGCCCAGCATTTCGCTGTACAGGCCCCAGCCTTCCGAGAAGGCGGTGCTGCCGCCGAAGCGGCGGAAGGCCGGCAGACCGGTGGTTTCCTGCGCCAGGCTGCGCTCGAAGTGGTGGCCGGGAATGGCTTCGTGCAGGAAGAAGGCGGTGGTCGTGAAGTTGGTGCGGGTTTCCGGCTTGTAGGCGTTGAAGTAGAAAACGCCGGGACGCTTGCCGTCGACCGAGCCGCGCTGGTAGGAGGCCGGGGCCGCGCTCACTTCGCGGAAGGCTTCCACCGGACGGATCTCGAACGGCGCCTTGGGCACGCGGGCGAACAGCTGGTCGACCTTGGCCTCGACGCGCGGACGCATCGCCTCGTAGGCCGCCTGGATCTCTTCGCGCGACTTGAAGCGCAGCTCGGGCGCGGTGTTGAGGTGAGCGAAGAATTCCTTCAGCGTGCCCTTGAAGCCGACCTTGACCCTGGCTTCTTCGAACTGGGCGCGGATGCGCGCGACTTCGCGCAGGCCGATCTCGTGGATCTGTTCCGGCGTCAGGTCGGTCGTGGTGGAGCGGCGCGCCAGGAAGGCATACCATTCCTTGCCGCCGGGAAGAGCGCCGATGCCGGCCGTGTCGCGGCCTGCCGGCAAGTAGGTGTCTTTCATGAAGGCCAGCAGCTTGCGGTTGGCAGGCGCCAACTGTTCGCGCACCATTTTTCCATAAGCCTCAGTCAGGCGCGCCTTGTCGGCGGCGCTGAAGGACTCCGGGAATTTCTTGGTCGGCCCCATATAGGTGCTGGTGTCGAGGTTGTCGCTGCCGACGTTCTCGAGCTGCGGCAGCACGCGCTGGATCAGCGCCTTCGGCATCACGATGCCTTGCTGGATGCCGGCGCGCATATTGGCGATGCTGTCGTCGACCGCCGGCGCGTAGCCGGCAGCGCGCTTGAGCCAGTTCTCGTAGTCCTGCACGGTCTGGAACGGCTGCGTGGAGGCGCCCGAACCCAGCTGGGCCATCAGCAGATGCAGGCCCGAAAACTGGTCCACCGGCACCAGGTCGGATGGGAAGCGCAGGCTGTCGAGGTCTTGCTGCAGGCGGTAGCGCAGCAGGTCATAGCTGATGCGGTCTTCCGAGGGCAGCGGCGCCGGATCGAACTTGGCGCTGCTGGCGAGGTATTTCTCGGCCAGCGCGCGGGTCTGCTTGCGGCTCTCGGCCGACGAGGTCGGGCCGAAGCGGTCGTTGTAGCGATGGTCGCCATTGAAGGTGGCGGCGATCGGGTTTTCGCGCAGGTAGTCTTCCCAGTAGTCGCTATATAACTGGTTCATCTTTTCCGGGGTGGCCGGCGTCTTGACTTGGGCGAAAGCGGGGAGGGCGGCGCACAGCACGGTGCACAGCGCAGTGCGCAGCGCATTGGACAGAATAGGGGGGAGCGAGCGGGTCATGTCTTCTCTAGGTGGTCAGGTCCATGCAAGAATAGCATGATGACCCAGGTGCAATACAACAGGCAGAATGCCCGGCGCAGAAACCCTTGCAGCCCGATTGTCCAGTGGTAAGCTATTGATGTTGTCATACCAACCCCCGAGGAATCCTATGAAACCGCTGTTCTCCTCCGACGAGGAAGCGAAGGCTGCATCGACGACACCCGTGACCCCTGCCGCCGGCCTGCCGCCCTTGCTGGATCCGGCCCTCACGCCGGACGCGCTGCCGGCATTGCGGCCGGAAGCAAGCGCGGCGCCGGTGATCCCTGTCGATCTCACCGGCATCGACGACAAGGCCATCGAGACCCTGGGCAGCGCCGCGGGACCGGGTGTGGCGAAGGTGTCGGCCAAGCTGCTGGGCACGGTACGCGCCTCGGATGCGGACGTGTTCGGCACGCAGCTGAACGAACTGATCGCCACCTCGAAGGGCCTGGACCCGGCCAAGCTCAAGTCGGGCGGCCTGCTGTCGCGCGTGTCGAACATGTTCGGCTCGGTCAAGGAAAAGATGCTGTCGCAATACCAGGTGGTCGAGTCGCGCATGGACACGCTGGTGTCCGAGATGACGCGCCACGCCAATGTGCACCGGGCGCGCATCCACGACTTCGACGAGATGTACAAGGGCCTCGAGGTTTATTATCAGGGCCTGGACGCCGACGTGAAGAAGGGCGAAGCCTGGGCCGAGCGGCTGCGCCAGGCGGTCGCGCAGCAAGCCGCGGCGGCCAATGCCTTCGAGGCGCAGCAGGCGACCGAACTGCGGCGCCGTCTCGAGCGGCTCGAAAAACGCATCGACGACTTGCGCCGCGCGATGCTGATGGCCACGCAGATGGTGCCGCAGATCCGCCTGTCGCAAGACAATGCGCGCGCCTTGACCGATACCTTCACCGACATCGTCAATGTGTCGATCCCGGCCTGGCGCAACGTGTTCTCGCTCTACCTGCTGCAGCTGGAAGCCAAGCAGAGCGCGGCGGTCGCCAACGCCGCCTACGACGCCACCGACGCGGCCTTCCGCGCCCAGGCCGATATGCTGCTGGAAAATACCGAGACGGTCGCGCGTGCCAAGCAGCGCTCGATCGTCAGCCTCGAAACCGCCCAGCACGTGCAGACGCAACTGGTGACCGCGTTCGACAAGCTCGAGCAGATCTCGAACGAAGGCC
The DNA here is from genome assembly GCF_050434365.1 of Massilia sp. UYP32. Lineage (NCBI taxonomy): Bacteria > Pseudomonadati > Pseudomonadota > Betaproteobacteria > Burkholderiales > Oxalobacteraceae > Massilia > Massilia sp. UYP32. Next base: position 37,793 of record NZ_JBNDIK010000039.1, on the reverse strand, counting down.
AGCAGCGCCGCCGCGACGAGCTGCCGAAGCTGCAGGCGCTGGAGCAGGAGCTGATCGCCAGGTTCTCGCCAGGCGCGGCCTAATTTCAATTCACCCTACAAGGAAAGCTCATGTCGACGACGCTCCAGACCGGCCACCGCATCAACCTCGAAAAATCCGCACCGGGCTTGAAGCGCGTGCGGATCGGCCTCGGATGGAAGGTCAATGCGGCCGCGGGCCATGCCTTCGATCTCGACTCGTCGGTGTTCCTGTGCCGGAAAGACGCGGACGACCATCCGGTCATGATCAGCAACGCCCACTTCGTCTATTACAACCACACGACCTCGCCCGATGGCGCGGTGGTGCACTCGGGCGACAACCGCACGGGCGACAAGGATGGCGACGACGAAGTCATCACCGTCGACCTGGCCAAGGTCGACGCGGCGGTCATGGAAATGCCGATCGTGGTCACCATCCACGAGGCCGAGGCGCGCAAGCAGAACTTCGGCAGCGTCTCCGGCGCCTACGTGAAGGTGTACAACGACGACACCGGCGAGACGATCGCTGAATACAACCTGAACGAAGACTACTCGGACAAGACTGCGCTGCAATTCGGTTCGCTGTATCGCAAGGATGGCGAGTGGCGCTTCCAGGCCGTCGGCGCGGGCTTCAAGCTGAACCTGGCGACCTTTATTCGCAAGCTCGGCGGCACCGTCTGAGCAGCGTTGTGCGTATCCTTCCGAGGCGCTGATGGCTGGCGCCGCCAGGTAGATCGATGACACACCAGACGCCCAAGGCATTCGACTTCGGTGACGCGCCGGAGCCGCCGTCGGACCCGGTCGACCGTCCGGCCGGGCCGCGGGCCTTCGATTTTGGCGACGAGCACGAAGCCGCGGCGCCTGAGCGTAATGGTCCGCCCAGGGCGCTGTCCTTCGACGACGTTCCTGCGCTTCCGGCTGCGTCTGCCGTGACCAGGAAAACCGTGGCCCGGCCGCTGTTCGACAGCGAAGACCATCCGGCGGTGCGCGATGCGCTCGCCACCGTCCACGCCGATTATCCGGATCTGTTCGCGCATTCGGAGCAGCGCCTGGCCACCCTGTTTCGGCGCATCCTGCCGGTGCGGCTGGCGCTGGTCACCGAGTGGGCAGAGGGGCCGCTGATGGAGCAGGCGGCGCTGCTCCATCCCATCACCGAACTCGTAGTGAAATTCACGCAGATGGGCGTGCCGGCGCTGCTGGAAGCTGCGCTCGACACTACCAAGGGGCCGCCGGGCATGTTCGGCCGGCTGTTTCGCCGACCGACGTCGCCTGCCGAATACAGGCCGGTGCTGACGTCGGCGCGCACGCAGCTCCTGCAGCTGATGACCGACAGCGAGGTCGCCATGCGCAACCTCGAAGCGTCGGCGCAGGGACTGGGCTTGCACCTGCTGGTGCTGGCCGTGGTGTCGACACTCGTCGAGGACGCGCCGGATGCGGCCTTGCGCGATGCGCTCGTGCAGCGCCGGACCTTGATCCAGCAGGCGGTGCGCCAGGCCGAGCTGTCGGTGCTGCAGATGAAGCAGGTGCGGCAGCAGGCGGCGGACTTGATCGGGCAGGTGTCGTCGTTCCTGACCGTGACCTTGCCGGCCGTGGAGATGGCGCAGGCGCAGCGCGGGGCAGGCTCGAGGCCGCCCTGAAACAGGTGCGGCTGTTAGAATTTGCCATAGCCTCGAGGCCCATTTGCAGGAGTACACAAATCCTACGTTTTCTCATCACTGCAGCAATCGGCAGGCCGAAGCTGACGGCCGCCGTTGCGATATCCATGTTGGCCGCCTTGGCCGCTACGATGACCTACACCGGTTTTCTCGTCATCGGGGTAGTGGCCGATTATCTCGGCACGGGCCGGATCGCGGCAGGACTGCTGCTCGGCGTTCTTTTCGCGAGACTTCCCTGGATAAAAGAGGGCAGGTTGCGCATTGTCGGCCTCTTGCCCAAGCCTGTCCGTCGACCGCTCATCGTGAGCATACTTGCACTGTGCCTGTTCACCTTCGTGGCGCGGGGCGACTACGTGCCGGCACTGTTTGCAGGTGTCGCGACGGCGTTTGTCGTCGCTTACCCATGGCTACGGCGCGCGATTGTCGATCGCGTGTCTTCGTCTGTATTCACATTCGGTGGGCAAAAGCGTCCCGAGAGCAACGATGACACGGTTATTGAAGGTGAATTCAGGGAGCGAAAAGAATGAGTTCGATTGCTTCGGGCCAAATAGGGAAATTCGCGTCGTAATCCTTCCTTAGGACGTTTGCTCATCAAGAAGCTTTTCGACAGCCCGGCTTCTGCGTACTATGTGGCTTGATGTGTCTTGTAGATAACAGCTGGCAGGCAATGCCCAAGTATTGACAGGCTTGCTGCTGCGCGTTATCGACCATTTCAAAGTCCCCTTTAAGCAAAGGCTACGATGACTGCACAAGCAACTGGCGCCAAGCCGCGCGGATTGAACCGTGTCCTGAACTGGATCGAGGTGGCAGGCAACAAGCTGCCCGACCCGGCCATCCTGTTCGCATTGCTGCTGGCCGTGGTGTGGGCCACCTCCTGGGCCATGTCCGGCCTGGTCTTCAACGACATCGACCCGCGCACCGGCGCGCCGATCGAGATCAAAAATCTGCTGGCGCCGGCCGCCCTGACGGATTTCATGGCGAAGATGGTCAATACCTTCGTCACCTTCCCGCCGCTCGGCGTCGTGCTGGTGGCGATGCTGGGGCTGGGCGTGGCCGAATACACCGGCTTCATCAACGCCGGGCTGCGCAAGATCTTGGCGGTGACGCCGAGGTTCCTGCTGACGCCCGTCCTGATCGGTGTCGGCATCCTGAGCCACGTGGCCGTCGACGCCGGCTATGTGCTGGTCATTCCGCTGGGCGCGGTCATCTTCTACGCCGCCGGGCGCCATCCGCTGGCCGGTATCGCGGCCGCCTTCGCCGGCGTATCGGGCGGGTTTTCCGCGACCTTCTTCGTGCCGTCGAGCCTCGATCCGCTGCTGGCCGGCCTGACCCAGGTCGCCGCGCGCCTGTCGTCCGACCCGGCCGCCGCATCGATCGTCATCAACCCGCTCAATAATTACTATTTCACGACGGCCTCGACCTTCCTCGTGATCCTGGTCGGCTGGTTCCTGACCGACAAGGTGATCGAGCCGCGGCTGAACAAGAGTTCGCCGGTCGACGCCGATCCCGCCAGCCTGCCCAAGATGGACGCCCTGCAGCCGAACGAGATCAAGGGCCTGCGCTGGGCCGGCATCGCGATGGTCGCCAGCCTGGCCCTGCTGCTGCTCTCGCTGATGCCGGAAGGTTCGGCCTGGCGTGCGCCGGATACGCGCGAGCTGACGCATTCGTCGGCGCCGCTGATGCAGTCGATCGTCGCGCTGATCTTCATCTTCTTCCTGATTCCCGGCGTGGTCTACGGCTATGTCGCCGGCACCGCGAAGAACCACCGCGACATCGTCAAGGGCATGAGCCATGCCATGAGCGGCATGGGTTACTACGTCGTCATGGCGTTCTTTTGCGCGCAGTTCATCTTCGCCTTCGGGCAGTCCAACCTGGGCGCGCTCATCGCGCTCAAGGGCGCGCTGTGGCTCAGGGAAATGGCCTTCCCGCTGGGCGTCACGCTGGCAGGCATCGTGCTCCTGACGGCCACGGTCAACCTGTTCATCGGTTCCGCGTCCGCCAAATGGGCGCTGATCTCGGCGGTGATGGTGCCGATGCTGATGGAACTCGGGGTGTCGCCGGACCTGACCCAGGCGGCGTACCGGGTGGGCGATTCCTCGACCAACATCATCACGCCCTTGCTGCCGTATTTCCCGCTGATCATCGTCTTCTGCAAGAAATATGTGCAGTCGACGGGCATCGGCACGCTGATCGCGCTGATGCTGCCTTATTCGATCAGCCTGATCGTGACGTGGACGGCGTTCCTCCTCGCTTTCTGGGCGATCGAGCTGCCGTTGGGGATCGGGTCTTCGTATTCCTATCCGGCGGAGCGTTGACAGGTTGGGGGCGCCGCTAAATGGCGCCCTGAATGAATAAAAGATCCCAAAGCTCCGGCTGGACTTCGGGTTTTCTGAAATGAAAGAGCCCGAGACCTTGCGGTTTCAGGCTTCTGATATCCGCGACGTGCGCGGCGTGCAACGCGGACAATATGGACTGTAATACGTGGGGTGGATAAAAGTCTTATATCAAAATGAAAAATCCCAGAGCTGCAACCAGAGCTTTGGGCTTTTAACGCTTACGTATCAATTAAAAAATATATGCCTGTGATTGCGGCCGATTCGGCTGAGCGAGAGCAATGATCTGCTTTCTCCGAACATCCCGTATCAAGGCGTGTTGCACATTATTACCCGTTGAGTAGACGGAGCCAATTCCAGAATGGATCATTCGATTCCGATTCGTCCATGCTTACGGTATTTAAAAAAATATCCGATGCCCGCGTCGGAATGCTTAGTCCAAGTATTCCTTCAAGGTAGTGACGGAACAGTTGCGGCGGCGGAGGATAGTCGTTTTCCTCGTCTTCCTCCTCACGTACCTCATCGGGAGTTTGTTGGAACTGATCGGGCCAACAGAGTTCGTCGTAACCGATTGCCAAGAGGCGCAATAGGTCTTCCATATTTTCTGCCAGCACACAAAGCATCACCGATCCCGACCCCGATCCCAAATGAACAATTCGCTGTTGCCCGTCGTCGTCGCGCCAAAGCCCAGCCCACGATCCGTCGCCTCCGGTCCTTAGGAATATCACCAGTCGGTCGTTCACATCGGGATCATTGCTTTTGGTCCAGCAAGCGGTGGCGGCAGGGTCCGGTAAGTGGACGGCTGTCGTTGTGAGATTGCTATATTCAAGCTCAGGGTGTACGGTCATGTAACGAACCCCATCGTGGCGACTCCGGAGGCACCCGTGTTCTTCCATGAAGTGGAAGGTTTTCCGCAAGAGTTCTGGGAGCGGATTCCGCAGCGGGAATGCGGCTACCATTTCATCGGTAAATTTCATTTACCAACATTTCATAAGAGTTTAGGGATTGAGTAATTTATCGATGTCAACATTGGAAAATGGCAGTGTTGGTGGCGCGAGCTGCCGAAGAATAGTCAAATGGACATCGATCTTGAGTTTGGCAACATTTTCCAGATTCATTCTCCCACCTAGCACGAGCGCAGGTTCGAAGCCATATACCTCATCTGGTTCGAGTGGTCCTAGTTTGACCAAAACGCGTTCGAAAAGTGGTTTGCCACTCTCGTCCTTTAAGTTGAATCGCGATGGGTCACTGGAGCTAAAAAACGCACTGATCGATAAATCTAGATCTTCTTTTGTTTTTGGTTTTAATCCCTTTGGAAGAACGGATATTTTGCTAAGGGGGCAAGCAACCGTAACACTCCGTCCCGTTTTTTCGCCACACGCGTATAGATCACCAAATGCTGACCTGGCAATGACATGGAACGAATCAAGCTCTTCCAGCTTAGTACCTTCTAACCACTCGTCGATCAAGTCTTCATACTCATCTGGATCGACTGTCCAAAAAAGCCCTTTTGCGTACCCACACCAACCTTCTTCTTTCCAGTAGGTCAGGAGCTGATCGGGCAACTTGCCGCGCCACTTTTCAATGGCCATTGCTGGCACCTCAACTCGGTGCGTTGCCTCCCCAAACTCTTCAATAAATACTTCAAAATCTTCGTCTCTCATCTTATCCCCCTGCCACGGCAAGGCTCCAGTTTAACATTCATTTTTTGGTCACCTCGACCGCTCTTAATTGCCTTTTCGGCTTCAATATCCATCCCAGCCACTCGATCGTTTTGATTCCAACTGGCCCCAATCGAGGAGTTCACGTCTGCACGACCCATCCTGGTAGGCTCCGAATGCATCCAGCCACCAGCCACCATGTCAGGGTCATGTAGCGCTGCGAGTGCGCTCATTACATTTTCGGCACGAGTAGCCGCTTGGGACTTTGCCTTTGCAGCGCTCATTCCACCTTTCCGTAAACTCGCTGCAATACTCTCTTTAATATCGGCAGTAACTCGATCTCTGAATTCGGTTTGTGCCGCTGCTGCCGATGGATTACGATTCATTGTGGCAAATAAATCCCTGGCTTCCTTGTATTTGGAAGCAGACAGGCTGTTGATCGCATCCTCCTGGCGTTTGAGCTGCGCGGCCATCTCCTTCAAATATGCCTTCTGGTCGTCCTTGCTCATCTGGATAAATTTCTTCTTGTCGAAAGGATGGAAACAGGGAACTTTATGCTCGCGCGCCTTGACCGTCACCTCTTTTTTCGGCTTCTTGACGCCCGAAGCCGCTTCGCGCGCCTTCTCCGCTGCCTCTTGGGCTTCTCTGGCTTCCCTGGCCGCTTTGGCCTCCTTCGCAACCTTTGCGGTCTCTCCCGCCCGCTTTGCTGCCTTGAGCACTCCCTCCGCTTCGTGCGCCCCCTTGGCGACCCGTGCTGCTGTCCCCGTTCCTTTCGCCATTCCGACCGCACTCTTGGCGACCTTGCCCACGGTGGTGACGACCTTGCCACCGGGGATCATGCTTGCCACCGCAAGGCCCGCCTCGACGGCTTCCCCTTCAGCCGTGTAGATGGCTGCATCCAAAGCGCCTGTCACCACCGATAAGCCTGGAACGAAACTCGCCACCCCCAGCAAACCATGCACCCACGGACTGGACTTTTGCCACATAGTCCGTTCCGCTTCGGTTTCCGGCATGAGCGGTGGATTGGCGCCACCGCCGTGCGGATCGATGTGCGTTGTCGAGGGTTTTGCCTGTTCTAATATTACGCCTCTGGTCGTCATGCCTATCCCGCCAGATTCATATCGCACTCGTCGCCATGACGCACGACGTATTTTTTCTCCACCCGCACGGATTTGGAGCTGGCTGTTGCACGCACTTTGCCTTTGTTGACACCGGACTTCATGCCGCCGCCCGTTCCGGCCTCGTTTCCGGTCACGGTGGCGATGACGCTGTCGCTGAGCAGGAAGACAGGATCGCCATTGAACCGGACCGACTTCGCTACTTCCACGCTGTTGCTCAGGTCCGCAACGATGGGGTAGGGAATCGGCACCATATTTGGTCCCATCGGCGTCTTGCAGACGTCGGGGAGCAGGCTGACGGCCATGAAGATACTGTTCTTGCGGGCACCAGTAGGCATGGATTCCTCTTAAACGGTTGGCGGCGATTCTTGTCGGGGCACGACTGTCGGACGCGGAGGCGATGGAGGCTTGATGTTCTGCGCCCGCTCGCGCAGCGCCGTAACGTCGGCATGGGTCAGCATGCGTGCTTCGAGCACCCGCACGCCAGGAGCGGTGGCGACGGTAGCGCGCCAGACGCACACGACCGCGATTTTCTTTTCCGGGTCGCTGGCATCCGGGGCTGCGTCGATGATGAGTGTGTCGAGCTTCGCCGCCAGTTCGCCTATTCGTCCGTCCTGGAACCGCGCCAGCACAAACGGCAGGTGGCCCGGCAGGGCGAAAGACAGGCAGGTGTTGCCGGAAGCGTCGCGCACTGTGCCCGCGCTCTCTGGACACAGATTGAACAGTGAGATTTGCTCGTCGCCGCTCAAGTAGGGTGTGACTTGCTGGTCGGCGGGCGCGCCGTTCCAGTACCCAAAATCGAAGTCAGCAGGCAAATTCGGGTGGCGCTCTTCCTGCCATTGCTGGTCATAGGTTCCTGCCAGCCCTAAACGCGGTTGCCAGCCGCGCCCGACCACGCCGAAGCCCTGCGGTATGCATTCCTTGCCGAAGCGCCCTATGGGCTGGCTGGCGGCCTCTATGTGCGGCGCCGGCACGCATGCGAGCCTGGCCGCGTTCAGATACCAGCGCTCTGCAAAGCCACGGCCCACCGGATTTTGTTCGTACACGCTGTGCGCGATTGCTTCCTGCAAGTCGCCCGCGCTGGCGTTATCGGGTTGCGGAACGCGACCGGGCAAGCGATATTTTTTGTCCACGCGGCTGGCCGCCTGCTCATTGACGAGGATTTTGTTTTCGCCACCGTAGGCATATTCGTAGCGGAGGGGCAGGGTGGTAAGGGGCAATGGGGCTGTGAGCTTCCATTTCGGCAGCGTGAACAGGGTCAGCGCGCGCGTCAGTGGAGCGCGTTTGCGCCACTCCCGCATGCCTCCGATCAGCAGCACTTTGCGCAACACGAGCGGGCCTTCCAGCGCCTTCGCCGTCAACCGGGCGCACTGCTCCCGCCATTCGGCCATACGCTCAGGCGAGGCGTGATACGTCGGATTGAGGCCGTGCGGCTCGGGCGGCAAATCCGGCGCACCGTTTATCTTGAGAGCGACCCCGAATAGCTTGCTGGGTTTGCCCTGTGGGGCGCAGGCGTCGGCGATGACGATCACGTCGGTGTGCGGTTTGTAGGGTGCCAGGTCGGACTCCTGCCTGACGCTGGATCGGTTTGCTTCGCCGTAGAATTCATCCGTCATCGCCAGCGGCGTTTGTGCGGGTGCCAGCAAGAGCGTGCCGTCGTCCTGTACCTCGAATGTAAGTCGCATGACCACGCTATGGAAGCGCTGGTCATGCTGGTCGATACCGTCGAAGGCGATTGCGGGAAAAGGCGTGAGGTTGCGAAATTCCATGCGGGGGCCGATCAGTTGACGTCCACATCGTTACCGGAAATCTGTACCGGCCCGCTGGCCTCAATGCCGATTTGGGAACCATTGATGAATATCTTGCCGTCCGCTGTCATCTTGAATTGCGCAAGGCCGACAGTGATCGACAGTTCTTCGCCCGCCGTGATCGATACCGACTTGCCGACCTTGGTAATCTGGCTGATGCCGACCACGGTTGCCATGATCGTGCCGACGTTGAGGTTGTAGGCGAGGCCAACGTTTTCCATGCGGCCCAAACCGACGTTCTGCATGTAGGCCATGCCGACCGTTTCCGTCTTCATCCGGGCGACGTAGGTTGACCAGTTCTTGCCGATGTCATCCTTGCGGTTCCTGCCGATTGTCTTGACGCGGTTGCCGCCAATGCCGATGGTCTCGTTTTTATCGACCTGCTCGATGCGGTTGTTGTGGACGGTAATGGTCTCGTCGTTGTCCACCGTTTCGGTGCGGTCGTGCTTGATATGCGAGGTTTCGTCGCGATCGATGGTCTTGCGGCGGTCGTTGCCGACCCATTTGTCCTCGTCGCGCTCGACCTCGGTAAGCTGATCCCGCTCGGCGTGCAGCCACAGTTGTTCCTGGCCCTTCTTGTCCTCGAAGCGTAGCGCGTTGGCATTGCCGTATCTGCCGCCCGGCGTCGAGCGGGACAGGATGCCGCTCTGGGTCTTGTTTGCGGGAAGATCCCACGGCGGCATGTTGTGCGCGTTCGGCACCATGCCGGTGACGAATCCGCGATCGGGATTCCCGTCGAGGAACTGGACGATGACCTCGCTGCCGATGCGCGGGATCGATGTCATGCCGAAGTTGGGACCGGCCCACGCGGTGGCGACGCGCAGCCACGCAGAACTTCGTTCGTTAAGCTCGCCTGCACGGTCCCAATGGAACTGGACTTTGACACGCCCGTACTCGTCGGTGAAAATCTCCTCACCTTGCGGCCCCACCACGATAGCCGTTTGCAGACCATACATTTTTGGTTCGACGCTGTTGAAGCCGCGACCGGGACGCCACGGGATGGACTTGCGGATGCAAGTAATGCGGTTCTCGTAGTGCGGCGGACTGGCGTCGTTCACATGGTAATTGTTGCTGGCAGTGTGGTGCACATCGATGATGAGGAATTCCTGGACCTCATTACTGCCGCCGTAGAAATGGCCGGTGAGGCGGAACCAGCGCCCGGGGACCACGTTGCGGTTGGTGCCTGCGCCCTCGAATAGCTCACCCGCGTGTTCAATCTCCTCGATGCGCAACGTCGCCCGGCGCTCGCCGTCGCGACTGTCCTTAAATCCATAAGCGCCCGCATATTCGTAGACTTCCTTGCGCAGCACCTTGCCCTGCTCGATGATTGTCGGCCTCTCGACATTGACCGGCCTGGGCGACTTGAAATTGAAGGACGACAGCGCCGTGCTGGCGGACACAATGCGTCGTACCGCCGACCACTCGCCAATGCCATTGTCCTCATACGAGCCGCAATCGCGCTGGAACTCGATTTCCGTGCCGTCTATCGGTTCCGCGTAGGTGGAATTGTCGCTCAGGATGAGCTTGTGTCCCTTTGCCGTATGGTCGTAGGTGTAGTACCAGCCTGCTGCTTCCCAGCGCCTGCTCAGGTAGTTGTAATCCGATTCGTTGAACTGGCAGGCATCGGTCATCGCCGGGTCTTCCCCGTAGCGGCGAAAGTCCCAGTCGGGATGCGCGAGATAGTCGCGGAAGATGCTGGTCGTTTGGTCGTACAGGGTCGCGTTATGGAACAGGAAGCAGTCCTTGCGCAGGGACAGATACTTCAGCCACGGCCCGAGCTTGGCCTCGTAGTATGCGATACCACCATCTGTCCTGAGCAAGCGAAAACTGAAGACGTAGCCGGTGAAATGGCGCAGCGTTCCGTCGTGGCGCACCAGTTCCACGGACAGCAGTTTGCCCTGCATGTCTTTCAGGTCGAGCAAGGCGTTATTCGACAGCAGCTCGACAGTAAATTCGAAATCGCGCGATAGCCCCTCGGTCGCATCCAGCTTGTTGACCAGCAATTCGGATGTTGGGCCATCCTTAAAGGGAAACGCCAGACGCAGGATACGGGCGGTCTGGCGTTCTTGGATTAGTTCTATCAGATTACGAGGGGAGTTACCCATGCAGGTTCCCTTGCTTACGGCGAATTAGCAGCAATAGAGGATGGTAAATGAACATCGTATCCCCCTTTGCTGAGCTAGCTTGGGGAAAGCGTCATTCCACTGCGCGGCGTCAATCGTTCAGGCTGATGCAATCGTTCGACGCCTCGGGAAAGCGGGCGATTGGACGATTTGGTCGCGCGTTTCGCGGGCTTATTTGAAGGGGGAGCGCGCTCGGCGTACCGGCGTCCAGGCACGTGGTCTACGGGGACCAGAAACGAACCCGCCAACTGATGATGGTTGCGTTGCGTGAGGTATGTTCTAGGTGGCCCAGCGCGGAATCGAACACCGATACAAGGATCTGGAGGCCGAAGGTCTTAGCTCGCACAACTACTGCTGAGTGCTCAGGCGTTTTCCTTGTCGTGTAGCAGGGCACGCTTAAGCATTGTTCAGCTTCTTTGGCCGCGCTGAGACGGCCTTCTTGCATTCGAGCCGACAGTTGAATAGTTGCCTATCTTCGTCACTGACTCGGACTGTCGAAGCGGTATCCATACAGCGTTGGACACCCTTCTACGACGAATTTCTTCCATCTCAAACCACTTTGGCGCTGGGGCGTTGGTCATCACGGGCTCCGAGTTTTTTCAAGTACATTTTATCAACGTTATCGAACCGGACGAGTGGACGATTCGGTCGCTTCGCAGGCCGGAACGACCAGACCAACTAGCGCGGACGGTTGGACGATTTGGTCGGTTGCCGCCGCGGGGCAATGCTGCTTGGAACCGGAAATGGACCGGATGTGAGGATTCCGGGTGACGGAAACAAAAACGCCAACCTGCATGGGTTGGCGTTTTTGCTAAGACATTCTTGGTGGCCCGGGGCGGAATCGAACCACCGACACAAGGATTTTCAATCCTCTGCTCTACCAACTGAGCTACCAGGCCAAGAGGCCGCATTATAGCAGCGTTTGCGCCGGATAAACAATCCGGTCGCGACGACGGTCACCCCTTGCTCGAAATCCGCTGCGCATGGTCCCGCTCCAGCGCCAGGCGCGATTCGCGCCGGCCCTTGGCTTCCTCGAAGCGGCGCAATTCATCCGGCGTCGACGGTTCCAGCGGCGGAATCGCCGCCGGCTTCTTGTCGTCGCCCACCGCCACCATCGTGAAGAAGCAGCTGTTCACATGGCGCACCACCTTGCTGCGGATATCCTCGGCGATCACCTTGATCCCGATTTCCATCGAGCTGCGCCCGGTGTAGTTCACGGCGGCCAGGAAGGTCACCAGCTCGCCCACGTGGATCGGCTGGCGGAAGGTCACCTGGTCGACGCTCATCGTCACCACGTAGCGGCCGGCGTAGCGGCTGGCGCAGGCGTAGGCGACCTGGTCGAGCAGTTTCAGGATGGTGCCGCCGTGCACGTTGCCGGAGAAATTGGCGGTGTCGGGCGTCATCAGCACCGTCATGCTGAGCTGGTGGGAGGGGAGGTTCATGGTCGTGTCATTACAAAAGAAAATCAGTGCTTGATGTTGCCTTAGAAACTGCCGCGCGGCAAGTTCTGCCGTTGGCAGGGACCGTTTTTGAGCCCGTCAAAGCACGCATATCGACATACCAATAAAATCGTAGTCATTGAAAAACGAATCGTATAGGCTCGGCGAATGAACAGCGAATTTCCCCACCATCAAGGTGGATCGGTGCAGTGGCACCTCGGTCCCGTCATCGACGCATTGCGCACCTCGCGCGAATCCACCCACAATATCCGGCACCAGGGCAGGGTGCGCGAACTGCCGTCGCGCGAAGTCGTGCGCCAGATCGTGGACGGCATCTCCGCCGCCCTGTTCCCCACGCATTATGGCCGCCCCGACCTGAACGACGAGAGCATCGACTACTTCGTCGCCGACACGCTCAACGTGGCGCTCGACCGCCTGGCCGAGCAAGTACGGCGCGCGCTGCGCTTTTCACCTGAGTTCGCCTCCGAGCATGACCAGACCGCGGACGCAGTCCTGACCGAGCGCGCCCGCGCCATCACGCGCGAGTTCGCCGCCAGCCTGCCCGCGGTTCGCGCGCTGCTGGTGTCCGACGTGCAGGCCGCGCTGGCCGGCGACCCGGCCGCCACCTCGGTGGCCGAGATCATGTTGTGCTATCCCGGCACCATCGCCATCCTCTACCACCGCATCGCGCATTGCCTCACCCGCCTCGGCGTGCCGTTCCTGGCGCGGGTCACGGCCGACATCGGTCACTCGCTGACCGGCATCGACATCCACCCCGGCGCGCAGATCGGCGGCAGCTTCTTCATCGACCACGGCACCGGCGTCGTCATCGGCGAAACCGCGATCCTGGGCGAGCGCGTGCGCCTGTACCAGGCCGTCACGCTCGGCGCCAAGCGCTTCCCGGTCGACGAGAGCGGCGCCCTGGTCAAGGGCACGCCGCGCCATCCGATCGTCGAGGACGACGTCGTCATCTATGCCGGCGCCACCATCCTGGGCCGCATCACGATCGGCGCCGGTTCGACCATCGGCGGCAACGTCTGGCTGACCCAGAGCGTCCCGCCAGGCAGCAATGTGTCGCAGGCGCAGATGCGCAACACCTGAGTCGAGCGTCTAAATGGCGTGCACCGCGTGCAGGCTGTCGAGGATCGCCGGTTTCAACGGCGACAGCGCCAGCTTGCCGCGCTCGCGCGGCCACGGCGCGTCGTTCATGAACTCGGCGGGCACCGGGCCGGGCACGCCATCCATCAGCACCACGCGGTCGCTCAGATAGATCGCTTCATCGATATCGTGGGTCACCAGCAGCACGGTCAGGCCGCGCTGGCGCGCCGCATGCGCCAGCAGGTCTTGCAGGCGCATGCGGGTGAAGGCGTCGACCGCCGAAAACGGTTCGTCCAGTAGCAGCACGTGCGGCTCCAGATACAGGCCGCGCGCGATGGCTGCGCGCTGGGCCTGGCCGCCCGACAGCTGCTTGGGCAGCGCATCGCCATATCCCTTCAGGCCGACTTCCTCCAGCAGGGCATGGGCGCGCTCCAGGTTCGGCCGCGCGTGTCCGCCGAAGACGACGTTCTGCGCCACGGTCAGCCACGGGAACAGGCGCGGCGCCTGGAACACCAGGCCGACGTCGGCATCCGGCCCCGTCAACTGGCGGCCGTCGAGGTGCACCGCGCCGCGGTAGTCGCCGTCCAGTCCCGCCACGATCGACAACAAGGTGCTCTTGCCGCAGCCGCTGGCGCCGACCAGGCTGACGATCTCGCCCTGGTCCAGCCCCAGGCGCAGGCCGCGCAGCACGGTGCGCGCGCCGTGGCGCTTGTCATCGATGGCGATCTCGAGAAAGCTCATCGCGCCGTCCTTTCCACATAGCTGTCGCGCCAGGCCAGCCAGCGCCGTTCCAGCGCCTGCATCGCGCTGTCGCTGGCCTTGCCCAGCAGGGCCAGCAGCACGATCGCCGCCAGCATGATGTCGGCGCGGCTCGATTCGCGGCCGTCGGTCAGCAGATAGCCCAGGCCGCGGCTGGCGGCGATCAGCTCGGCCGCCACCATGAACATCCACGCCAGGCTCAGGCCGTTGCGCAGGCCGGTCAGCACCGAGGGCAGGGCCGCCGGCAGCAGCACCCGGCGCGCCAGCGCCAGCGGCGACAGGCGATACAGCAGCCCGACCTCGGTCAGGCCGCGGTCGACGCCGCGGATGCCGGCCACCACGCCCATGTACACCGGGAAGAAGGCGCCGATCGCGATCAGGATGATCTTGGGCGCCTCGTCGATGCCGAACCAGAGCAGCAGCAGCGGCACCCAGGCCAGCGACGGAATCGCGCGCAGCGCCTGGAAGCTGGGGTCGAGCAGGCTTTCCGCGCGCCGGTTCAGGGCCACCAGCGCGCCGAGCGGCAGCGCCAGCAGGGCGCCGGCGGCGAAGCCGGCCGCCACCCGCAGCGTGCTGGCGCCGACGTGGCCCGCCAGGCCGTTTTCCAGCAGCCAGGACAGGGATTCGAGGATGGCGCTCGGCGGCGGCAGCAGGTTGGCCGGCACCAGGCCGGCGCGCACGCCGGCTTCCGCGCCGATCAGGGCCAGCGCCGGCAGCAGCAAGCCCAGAGGGAAGCCGAAGCGGCGCCATGCGCGCCGTGATGGCGGAGGCGCTTCCAGGGTGATGGCTTGCCGATCCATGTCAGGCCCTGGTGAGCTGGCGCGCGAAGCCGGTGTCGACCAGGCCGGCGATCGCCTTGTCCAGGTCGGTGCCGGGGCGCACCAGCGCCTCGTCGCGCAGGATCGGCGCCGCCAGCTGCAGCGCGCGCAGGTGCTCGGCGGTCGGTTGGGCGTTGCTGAAGTCCGAGCGCAGCTTGACCTGCAGCAGCGCGACCGGCAGCGGCACCTTGGCATCAAGGGACAGGATTTTCGCCGCTTCCGACGGATTGGCGCGGGTCCAGGCGCGGGCGCGCTCATAGGCCTTGATCACGCGCGCGGTCTCGTTCGCGCGGGTGGCCAGGAAGTCTTCGCGCACGTTCAGGAAACCATAGGTATTGAAACCGACGTTACGGTACAGCAGGCGTGCGCCGCCTTCCAGTTCGGCCGCCGCCATATGCGGATCGAGGCCGGCCCAGGCATCCACGCGGCCCTGTTCCAGCGCCGCCCGGCCGTCCGCGTGCTGCAGGCTGACATGTTCGATGTCGCTGCGCTTCAGGCCCACGGTCTGCAGCGCGCGCAGCAGGAACAGATAGGGATCGGTGCCCTTGGTCGCGGCCACCTTCTTGCCCTTCAGGTCGGCCAGGCTGCGGATGGGAGAGTTCTTCGGCACCACCAGCGCCGTCCACTCGGGCCGCGAGAACAGATAGGGCGTGCGGATCGGATTGCCGTTGGCGCGGGCCAGCAGGGCCGCCAGGCCGGCGCTCGAACCGATGTCGATGCTGTTCGCGTTCAGGTATTCGAGCGCGCGGTTGCTGCCGGCGCTGAACACCCACTTGATGCGGGTGCCGTCGGCCTTGAACTCTTCTTCGAGCCAGCCGAAGTGGCGCAGCACCAGGCTGGTGGGCGAATAGTGGGCGTAGTCGAGGCGCAGTTCCGATAAGGGAGCTGCGCGTGCTGGCAAGGCGGCGAGGGCGGCGCCGCTGGCGGCCAGTTGCAACAGGCTTCTTCGTTTCATGATGGTCCTTTGATGTGGTGATTCAAGCTGCCTGGATGCCAGACAGCGGGGATGCGATCTCGACCCGGCTGCCCGGATGGCCGGGCGCCAGGCGCGGACCCTGGCCGAGCAGTTGCCCGCGCAGCGTGCCGCCGCGTGGGGCGGCGTCGTAGCGGCCGCGCCGCGCCAGTTCGGGCACGATGTGCTCGACCACCAGCGTCATGTCTTCCAGCGGCAGCGCGAAGGCGAGGTTGAAGCCGTCGGCGCCGGTGTCGTCGATCCAGGATTCGAGCTGGTCGGCCA
The DNA here is from genome assembly GCF_050434365.1 of Massilia sp. UYP32. NCBI lineage: Bacteria > Pseudomonadati > Pseudomonadota > Betaproteobacteria > Burkholderiales > Oxalobacteraceae > Massilia > Massilia sp. UYP32. The sequence goes on along the minus strand of NZ_JBNDIK010000039.1, from coordinate 21,727 downwards.
CCTGGCGCGGGTCGCCCACGATGATGGGGCCGCGTCCGCCCAGGCCGATGAATTCGGCCGCTTCGCGCACGGTCCAGTCGCGGCCCGGGTCGGCAGCGCTGAGAGAGGCCAGGGCCGAGCGTCCGGCGTCGGTGTCGATGTACTCGATGGTGTCGTCCAGGTGGTGGCGCGCGAAATCGACGCCGGTCCATCCGGACAGCAGGGTGAGCGCGGCCTCGACGTCGACGTGGCGCCGGTATTCCGCGAGCCGCGCCTGCGCCTCGGCCTCGGTGGCGCCGGTGACGACGAGGGCCTGGGCGTACACCAGCAGCGCATCCGGATCGCGGCCTTCGGCGCGCGCGGCGGCGCGCACGGCGTCGACGCCGCGTTTCACCACCGCCTTGCTCGGACCGCTGATGAAGGTGGCTTCGGCATGGCGCGCGGCGAAACGGGCGCCGCGCGGCGAGGCGCCGGCCTGGTACAGGAAGGGCGTGCGCTGCGGCGACGGCTCGCACAGGTGAAAGCCCGGCACTTCGTAGTAGCGGCCCTTGTGCCGGATCGGATGCACCCTGGCCGGGTCGGTGTAAACAGTGCGTTCCTTGTCGCGCTTCACCGCGCCGTCTTCCCAGCTGCGCTCCCACAGTTTATAGACGACCTCCATGTATTCGTCGGCCAGGTCGTAGCGCTCGTCGTGGCCGAGCTGCTGGCCCAGGCCCAGGTTGCGCGCGGCGCTGTCGAGGTAGCCGGTGACGATGTTCCAGCCGATCCGGCCCCCGCTCAGGTGGTCGAGCGTCGACATGCGGCGCGCGAAGGTGTACGGGTGTTCGTAGGTCAGGGCGGCGGTGACGCCGATCCCGAGGCGCGTGGTGGCGTGGGCGATCAGCGGCGCCAGGGCTAGTGGGTCGTTCAGCGGCACCTGCACGCCGTGGCGCAGCGCGGCTTCCGGTCCCTTGCGGTAGACGTCGTACACGCCCAGCACGTCGGCGAGGAAGATGGCGTCGAAGCCGCCGTGCTCCAGCAGCTGCGCCAGCTCGACCCAGTAGCCGGGCGTCAGGTAACGCTCGCTGTCGCTCCTCGGATGGGTCCACAGCCCGGGCGACTGGTGGCTCGGGGTATTCATCTGGAAGGCGTTGAAGCGGATGCGGCGCGCCATTACCTGGCTCCTCCGGCAGGCGATTGCAGCGCCAGCTGGTAGTCGGTCTTGGCGTAGTCGGCGAAATGCCTGTTGGTGACGTCCAGGAAGGCGCGCGACTTGTACGCAGCGGCCAGGTCGCGCGCGAAAGGCTTGTCGCGGTCGAGCGTCCTCACCGCTACCAGGTTGGCGTAGGCCGGCGAGATCTTCTCGGTGCGCAGCGCGTCGCGCAAGTTGAGGCCGGAGGCCAGCGCGTAGTTGCCGTTGACGAAGGCGTAGTCGGCGTCCTGCAGGGAGCGTGGCAGCTGTGCCGCCTCCAGCGGCAGCAGCTTGACGCCCTTCGGATTGGCGGCCACGTCGCGCTCCGAGGCGCGGATCGGATCAAAGCCGGGCCTCAGCTTGATCCATCCCAGCTGATCGAGCATGACCAGTGCGCGCGCCTGGTTGGTCGGGTCGTTGGGCAGCGCCACGGTGCTGCCGTTTTTCACGGCGTCGAGGCTCTTGTGGCGGCGGCTGTAGATCGCGATCGGCGCGGTCGGCACTTTCACCAGTTCGGAAAGCTGCAGCTTGTGCTGGGCCTTGAAGCGGTCCAGATAAGTCACGTGCTGGAACACGTTGGCGTCGAGCGCGCCCTCGGCCAGCGCGAAGTTGGGCTGGATGTAGTCGTTGAATTCGACGATGCGCACCTTGTAGCCCTGTTTCTCGAGGATGGGCTTGATGCCCAGCCTGACCTGGTCGGCATACGGCCCGGCGCTGGTGCCGATGACGATTTCCTTCGGGTCCTTCGCCTGCGCATTGGTGGCGACGGCAAGGACGATCGCCAGGATCAGCGGGCTGGCGAGCAGGATGCGGCGGTTCAGGTTCATGGGATTCCTTCCGTTTCTCTTTTCATGAACGGTTCAGCGCTTGTCCAGGCGGCGCGCGATGCGTCCGCCGCCGAACTGGATCAGCTGCACCATGGCGATCAGGATCGCGACCGTGATCACCATGACGTCGGTCTCGAAGCGGTAGTAGCCGTAGCGGATGGCCAGGTCGCCGATGCCGCCGCCGCCCACCACGCCGGCCACCGCCGAATACGACAGGAAGCTGATGGCCAACACGGTCAGCGCCAGCACCAGGCCGGACCGAGCCTCCAGCAGCAGCACCCGGGTGACGATCTGCAGGCGCGTGGCGCCCATCGCTTCGGCGGCCTCGATCACGCCGCGCGGCACTTCGTGCAGCTGCTGTTCGACCAGGCGCGCGAAATAGGGGATGGCGGCGCAGGACAGCGGCACGCTGGCGGCCAGCGGGCCGATCGAGGTGCCGGCAACGATGCGCGTGAACGGCACCAGGGCCACCATCAGGATGATGAAGGGGAAGGAGCGCACGGTGTTCACCAGCCATCCCAGCACTTTCCCGATGCTGCGGCCACGACCTGGTTCGCCCGAGCCGTTGAGGAACAGGATCACGCCGAGCGGACCGCCCAGCAGCACTGCGGCCGAGAGGCCGATGCCGAGCATGAGCAGGGTTTCGCCGAAGGCGCGCCACAGCTCGGGCGCGACGAGCAGGAATTTTTCAAGCATGCAGCTCTCCTGGCGGAAGGCCGGCATGGACTTCGGCGGCATGGGCTTCGGCGGCGTGGTAGACCAGTTCGCGGCCGAGCGAGGTCTTGCGCGGCGCACTGTGGTCGCGCAGGTCGAACAGTTCGGCGATGCGGCCATCTTCGACCACGGCGGCGCGCTGGCACAGGCTGCCCAGCGCCTGCAGCTCGTGGCTGACGATGACGATCGTCACGCCCAGGCGCGCGTTGATGTCGCGCAGCGTATCGAGCACGCTGCGCGTGGTGTCCGGGTCGAGCGCCGACGTCGGCTCGTCGCACAGCAGCACCGTGGGGTAACTGGCCAGGGCGCGTGCGATCGCCACCCGCTGCTTCTGGCCGCCCGATAGACGCGCCGGATAGCTGCCGGCCTTGCCCTGCAATCCGACCAGCTCCAGGCATTCGGCCACGCGCGCCTTCAGGCGCGGCGCGTTCATCGCGCCGTGGATGCGCAGCGGGAAGGCCACGTTCTCGAACACGGTGGCGTTGGCGAGCAGGTTGAAGTGCTGGTAGATCATGCCGATGCGGCGCCGTGCCTCGCGCAGCTCACGCGCGCCGAGGGCGGTCAGCTCCTGGCCGGCAACCGTGATGCTGCCGCTGTCGGGCTTTTCCAGCAGGTTCATCAGGCGCAGCAGGGTCGACTTGCCGGCGCCGCTGCGGCCGACCAGGCCGAAGATCTCGCCCGGCAGGACGTCGAGCGAGATTTCGCGCACGGCGTCGAAGCGGCCGCCTTCCGGCAGCGGGAAAGCCTTGCTGGCGCGCTCGACGCGGATGACTGGGACGGAAGCTGTCATGTCGGTCAGGAATAGGGCGTTGGATCGGGCACGCGGCCGCTGAGCGCGTAGCGCCCGAGGTCGCGCAGCTTGTAGTCGACCGGGTCGTGCAGGGTGTGCACGCGCGCGTTGCGCCAGAAGCGGTCGAAGCCGAAGCGGCTTGACGTGGCGCGCGCGCCGAGCAGTTCGAACATCTGGTTGCTGATCTCGATCGCGGCGCGGTGCGCCAGCACCTTGGCTTCGGCCACGGCGATCGCGACGACGCCGCGTTCGCGCGCCGTCACGGCGTCGCCCTTGCCGATGGCGGCGTCGAGCTGGCGCGCGGCCTCGTCGGCCAGCAGCGCGGCCGGACGCACGGTCAGCCACAGCTGGCCGTAGCGGTGCTGGGTGAAGGGGTCGTCGATCGCATCGTCCACGCCGGAGGCGAACCAGGGGCGCGCCTGCTCGAGCGTGTAATCGCGCGCGGCATCGAAGGCGCCCTGGGCGATGCCCAGGTACAGATTGGCCATGACCAGCTGGGCGACCTGGGAGCGCAGGGTGGAGCGGGCGGTCGGCGCCTGGCCGGGGGCCTGCAGCACCAGCGCGGTCGGCAGGTAGACCTTCTCGAAGTGGACGTTGCCGCTGTCGGTCTGGCGCTGGCCGAAGGCGTCCCAGTCGGCTTCCACGTGCACGCCGGCCTGCTCGGTCGGCACCACGGCGATCAGGGCGGCGTCGGCTTCACTGTCCCAAGCCGACACCGTCAACCAGTCGGAACCCACCGAGCCCGACGCAAAACTCTTCACGCCGTCCAGGATATAGCCGGCCGGCGAGGCGACGGCGCGGGTGCGTTTGTCGAGCGGGTTCAGGGCGTTCCCCCAGAACAGCTTCTGGCGCACGGTGGCGGTGAGCAGGCTGCGCTGCTGCAGCTCGGTGCCGTAGAGCTGGACGCCGGCCAGCTGCAGGTGATGAAAGCCGAACAGGTGGGCCAGCGCGCTGTCGGCCTTGGCCAGGATGCGCACGGCCGCCATCACGGTGGCCCAGTCGGCGCCCTGGCCGCCGAATTCGGCGGGGACCGACAGCGTGAGCAGGCCTGAATCGCGGATCAGTTCGCGCTCGTGCTTCGGGTGGCCGCCGGCGCGGTCGCGTTCGACGGCGGTGGCGGCCAGGCGCTCGGCCAGGTCGGCGGCGATGGCCAACGGACCGGATCTGGCCGCGGTAGCGTGGTCGTCTTGTGTACGCAATTGCTGCAGGATGGAAAACATGGGGCTGTGTGCCGGTATTGGGTGAGCTGCCATCTTGCCTCCCGAGCCGGCGCCGCGTGAACGAAGAAATCCGGGCATGAATATGCGCGAAAAGTTAAAACGGCAAACGCATATCGATGAGCGAAACGATTCGTTGGGTCGAGCGTGCGCGCGGCGTACGCTGTGGCGATCGTTGTCAGAACTGGAACTCACCATGAGCGTCATCTTGCTGGGCGGTAGCCCGTCGTCGCAGTCGTCCTGCAGCCGCCTGTTGCAGCACGTCGGAGAAAAACTCGCCGTCCACGGCTGGCGCACGACGCGCCTCGAGGTACGCGAACTGCCCGGTCCCGCCCTGCTGCGCATGGATGCGCATGACCCGGAGCTGGCGCGCGCGCTGGCGCTGGTGGCCCAGGCCGACGCGCTGGTGGTGGCCACGCCGATCTACAAGGCGGCCTACACCGGCATGCTCAAGTTGTTCCTCGACCTGCTGCCGCAGGACGGGCTGCGTGGCAAGGTCGTGTTGCCGCTCGCGACCGGCGGCAGCCAGTCGCACCTGCTGGCGCTCGACTATGCGCTGCGCCCGGTGCTGGCCTCGATGTCGGCACGCGCCATCCTGTCCAGCATCTATGCCACGTCCGAGCAGATCGCCTGGGACAGCGAGCGCGGCACGCGCCTGGCGGGCCCGATCGCCGATCGTGTCGCCGCGGGTATCGAACAGCTGGACGCCGAACTCCAGGCGCGCGCGCAGACCGCCGCCGCTGCATGAATCACCGAGGACTTACCGTGTCGACTCCCAATATTTTCTGGTTCATCCCCACCCACGGCGACAGCCGCTATCTCGGCACCACCAAGGGCGCGCGCCCGGTCAACGCCGATTACCTGAAGCAGGTCGCGGTCGCCGCCGATACCCTCGGCTACGACGGCGTGCTGCTGCCGACCGGACGCTCCTGCGAGGACGCCTGGATCGTTGCCTCGTCGCTGATCAACGCTACCACCAGGCTGAAATTCCTGGTTGCGATCCGTCCCGGCCTGTCGACGCCCGGGCTGGCGGTGCGCATGGCCTCCACCTTCGACCGCCTGTCGAACGGGCGCCTGTTGATCAACGTCGTCACCGGCGGCGACCAGGGCGAGCTCGAAGCCGATGGCCTGTATGCCGATCACACCAAGCGCTACGAGATCTCAAGCGAATTCTTCAAGGTCTGGCGCGCCAGCATGGCGGGCGAGGGCGGCGCTGCGGGCTATGACTTCGAGGGCAAGCACATCCAGGTCAAGGGCGCCAAGACCTTGTATCCGGCGGTGCAGAAACCGTATCCGCCGCTGTACTTCGGCGGTTCGTCCGAGCCGGCGCACGAGCTGGCGGCCGAGCAGATGGACGTCTACCTGACCTGGGGCGAACCGCCGGCGGCGGTGGCCGAGAAGCTGGCCGATATCCGCGCACGGGCCGCGAAGCATGGGCGAACGCTGAAATTCGGCATCCGCCTGCACGTGATCGTGCGCGAGACCAATGAAGAAGCTTGGCGCGCGGCCGACGAGTTGATCAGCCACCTGGACGACGACACCATCGCAAAGGCCCAGGCCGCGTTCGCGAAGATGGATTCGGTCGGCCAGCGCCGCATGGCGGCCCTGCATGGCGGGCGGCGCGACCAGCTCGAAGTCGCGCCCAATCTGTGGGCCGGCGTGGGCCTGGTGCGCGGCGGGGCGGGGACGGCGCTGGTGGGCGACCCCGAGACGGTGGCGGCGCGCATGCGCGAGTACGCGGATCTCGGCATCGAGACCTTCATCCTGTCGGGCTATCCGCACCTGGAAGAATCGTACCGCTTCGCCGAACTGGTGTTCCCGCTGCTGGGGAAAGGAACGGAGCAGGGGGAGCAGTCGATCACCGGCCCGTTCGGCGAGATGATGGCGAGCGACATCCTGCCCAAGAAGGCTGCCTGAAAGGTAGCCTGAAGGTTGGCCTGACCCCGCGCCGTCAGCGCGCTTTGCTATGATGGCGCGATGACTATCCTGCTGGTTCCAGGCTACATGCTTGATGAGACGCTGTGGGACGACATGCGCGACCGGCTGGCCCGCTTCGGCCCGCTGGCGCATGCCGACCTGCGTCATGATTCCACCCTCGAGGACCTGGCGCGCCGCGCATTGGCCGAGGCGCCGCCGTCCTTCATCCTGATCGGCTTCTCGATGGGCGGCTATGTCGCGCGCGAGATGGTGCGCCAGGCGCCAGGACGCGTGCGCGCGCTGGTGCAGATCGCCACTTCGACCCGGCCCGATTCCGACGCCGTGCGCCAGGGCAAGCGCACGGTGGCGCGAGCGGCGCCGTCCGTCTCGTTCGCGGGGCTGAGCCGCACCGCCATCGCCAGCTCGCTGCATCCGCGCGAGGTGGACAACGAGGCGCTGATCGAGCGCGTGCGCACGATGGGCGTGCGGCTGGGCGGCGTGGCGTTTCGCAACCAGTCGATGGTCGAGCGGCCGGGCGACCTGCATCTGCTGGGCGAGATCCGCTGTCCGACCCTGGTGGTCGCGGCGGGGCACGACCGCCTGCGCAGCCTGGAAGAAGCGCAGGAGCTGCATGCGGGCATCGCGGGGGCGCAGTTCGCGCTGGTCGAGGACAGCGGACACATGATTCCGCTGGAGGCGCCGCAAGCATTGTGCGACGTGATCGTGCCGTGGTTGGAAGCGCTGCCGCCCCTACGTCGTCGCGAACCTTGAACACCAGCCATCCAGGCCGCGGATCGCCTCTTCCTTGAGCTTGGCCTCGATCTCGATGTACGGCGCGGCGAGGTAGGACGAGGGCATCGTCGCGATCAGGTCGGAATGCTGGCGGTCGTTGAAGCCTTCGCGGCCGTTCGAGATGTGCACCAGCTGGTGGGCCGGCTCGGGCCAGGTGGCGCGCGCCCTGGCCACCATCTCGGCCACGCTCGGATGCTCGTAGCTGTCCAGCTTTTCGTGGACGATGTGGTGGTGGGCGTCGAACACCATCGGCACGCCGGCGCGCACGCACACGGCGTGGATCTCGTCGGCGCTGTAGGCGTATTCGTCATTCTCCAGGCCGATGCGGCAACGGATCGCGTCCGGCAGTTCGGCAATGCGCGCGACCAGATTGTCTTCGCGGTCGGCCTTGCCGCCATGGATTTCCAGCAGCGCCCAGGGCGAACGCGGCTGGTCCAGCAAATCCATGATGTCGGCGTGCATCTGCAAGATCTTGACGCTGTTGGCCACGACGTCTTCCGAGTCCGAACTGAGCACCACGAACTGGTCGGGATGCATCACCAGGCGGATGCCGCGCTCGATCGCGCGCCGGCCCGAGCGGCCCAGGGTTTCCTTGAACTGTTGCAGGACGTCCAGCCCGAATGGCGTATCCGAGAACGGGAAGATCGACGAGGGCATGCGGTAGAGGGCAATACCTTCGCGCTCGCAGTAACGCAGCGCATTGTCCAGGGTCTGGATATTGTCGCGATAAATGTCTTCCAGCAAGCGGCGTTGGCCATCTTCCGAATGCTCGAGCAGGCGCTTGCGCGTGAGCGCGCGGTATCGCACGTCCTTGGAAACGGTGATGCAGACGAGGCCGAGTCGTGGTTGCGGGGCGGACTGGAGCATGTGGAAAGGGCGGCGCAGCGAGGCGCGCACGGGAGGTTGATGTTGAGGGGAAGTCTATCTGAAGCAGCTTGTGGGGGCGGCACGGCTCGGCGCGCAATCCGGGTCGAAGGCGGGGCAGGCATGGGCCGGCCCGGTGGCTGCGGCGCTTAACGCGATGCGCCGAACACCTGGGTCCAGTAGATGACGCCGGTCTGCCGCTCGGGCGTGACGCCATAGGCGGCGCCCATCTCGGTGAAAGCGCGGTTCATGATGTTGGCGCAATGTCCGGGGCTGTCGAGCCAGCCTTCGACGGCTTCGCGCGGCGAACGCTGGCCAAAGGCAATGTTTTCACCCACCCGGCGCCAGCTGTAGCCGGCGCGCAGGGCGCGCTCGGCGGCTTGGCTGCCATCCCTGCCGCGGTGGCTGAAGTAGCGTCCCGTGGCCATGTCGCGGCTATGGGCCAGTGCGGCGTCGCCCAGCGCGGGGTTCCAGCTCAGGGGCGGCGCCGCCGGGAACGCTTGCTTGCCGCAGGAACGGGCACTGGCGCGCGCAGCATTGACTTCATCCAGGATCGCGTGCCCGGCTTCGCGCCAGTCGGGATAGGTGGCCGAGGGCAGCGGCGGCGCCGGTCGTGCCAGCACGACGGTCCAGGTCGCACCCTCGCGATAGCTGCCGACCGCCGAGAAACGGTCGCTCAGCAGTACCTTGCAGTATTTTTGCGCCAGCACGGTCATGGCGGCCTGCGCATCCTCGGGGCCGGTGACGTAGACCGCCTGTGCCTGCGCGGCGGCGTAACCGGCGCGTTCGAGTGCGGATTCGATGAAGGTGCCGGCGCCGATGCGTACCTGGGCCAGGGCCGGTTGCGGATCGAGCGCGTTAGCCGGCGCGGCGGGATGGCCGTCGCAGGCGCCGGGATCGGCGCGGTAGGCGTTGACCAGCGCCGCCAGCGGATCGCCGCCGTTGGCGGGAGCGGAGGCGGAAACAGAGGCTGAAGCAAATGAGGCGGCGGCCTGTGCGGCAGGCGGCGCCGGCAGGAGCGCGGCCACGGCGATCCAGGTCGGAAGGGCAAGGCGGAATGCGAGGAAGGGCATCGGACCGGACATCGAACTCTTCAAGGACGGCACGGCAGCCGGCGAGGCCGGTGCATGGCTAAGGATATTGCCTGGGCGGCAAGGATTTGGATGGCGCAAACGCCGGCCGGATCTCGGCGTCGTTTGCGACTCCTGCTGCTGTTGAAGATGGGGACGGCTGCCTGGATTTCCAGGCTTGCCGGGCCGTTCGGGGCCGTGGCGGCAATGACCGGCTGGCGCTTCCGGACTTATTATTGCCCGGGCTGCTGCAACTGGGTTTGCGGGGTGCGCACCAGCCTGGACACATCCAGTCCCTGGGCCGTGAGGCGTGTGAGCAGGGCGTCGTAGTCGGCCGGTTCGACCTGCGGTGTGCGCGACAGGATCCACAGGTATTCGCGCTTGGGTTCGCTCACCGCGGACAATTGGTATTTCTCGTCGAGGTCGATGACCCAGTAATCTCCCCACACCATCGGGATGAAGGACAGGATCGCCGGCGCGAAACGCACCTTGAGCTTGGGCGAGGTGGCGCCGCCGAGCTGGCGCGCCACGCCGTCGGCCACGTCGAACTTGCCCTCGGCGGTGCGGCAGCGATTGACGACTTGCACCCGTCCATCCTCGCCCAGGGTGTAGGTGGCGGTGGTGTCACCGACGCATTTTTTCTGGAAATCGTTGGGGAGTTTTGCGATCTCGTACCAGACGCCCATATAGCGCGGCACCACGAGCGATTCGATCGGCTGCAACGGCCGGGCGCTGTCCGCTGCCAGCGCCGGAACGGCGCACAGGGCGGACAGGACCAGGGCGGCGCACGACGCGAAGAACGAAGGCTTGGCGTTCATCGGAACCTCTTGTAAATATTCGGGCTCCTAGCATAAGTGACAATGGGATTGCTGTGTCGCATGATTTACATCCGCGCCGCATGACAGCGGCATGCCCAGCGCCATGGTGGATCCAGCATGCGCCATGGGTGAGGACGACCGACAGGAAGCCGTCGTTGCCGCCGACATCCGGCGCGGGCGCGCGACGCTCGGCAAGGCTTGACCAGGCCGCGCAAGCGGGCATGCCAAAGGTCTAGAGTGCGGACAGTGCCGGCCCGTCCGGCTTGCCAAGCCAGGTGGTCGCGAACTGCTTTTGCACGGCCGCGAGCGCGGTTTCGTCGCCACGCTTGCGGTACACCTCCATCAGCCCGCGCAATGCCCAGCCATTGCTTGGGGTGCGTGCCAGCGAGTCGCGGAAGACCTTTTCGGCGGCGTCCGGCTGTCCGCTGCGCAGGAGCGCCACGCCGAGCGACTGGCGCACCGGGTAATACCAGTAGGGCGGCTCCATATAGGGCAACGAATCCTGCACCGCGATCGCACTGCGGTAGGCGTTGACCGCACGCGGCAAGTCGCCGCGCGCATCGGCGATCCTGGCCTGGGCCACCGAGCGGGCGGTCTGGACGATCTCGCGGCCGGGAATGTTCCAGTCGTTCACCGCCTTGAAGTCGCCGTTCTTCTCGATCTTGTCGAGGGCGGCGACTTCGCGTGCGGCCGCCTCGAAGTCGCCCTTGCGCGCATGGCCGACGGCGCGCGCGTAATGCCACATCGCCTGCACGAGCACGAACTGGGGTCCCGGGTCGGGCAGCGCGAGCAGGGTGTCCGCATCGCTGAACTGGACATGGGCGAAGTAAGGCGCCGACTTGACCGGCTGCAGCGCGCCGATGGCTGTCAGGAGCTCGGGCGTGATCACCTTGTCGAGCTTGCCCGCGGCTTCGAGCGCCGTGCGACCGTCGCCACCCATCAGGGCCGACACCATCACGAAGTGGATATTGTGCGGGTAGTAGGCGCCGCGGTAGACGGGGTCGCTGGCCGCGTCGGCGAAGTAGCGTTCGTCGGTGGCGACCGCCAGGACATTCGCGCGCAGCGCGTCGCGGTACATGCCCAGCCGGTAATAGATGTGCGAGGGCATGTGCACGATATGGCCGGCGCCGGGAATCTGGCTTGCCAGCACGCGCGCGGCGGGCAGGGCTTTCTCGGGTCGGGCCGAGGCTTCCATCGCGTGGATGTAGTAGTGGGCGGCCCCGGCATGGGTCGGGTTGCGCGCCAATACTTTCTCGAGCGCGGCGACCAGCTCGGCCGTGCGGTTCTTGGGCCGGGCGCCGCCGGCCGCCCAGTAGTCCCAGGGCGACAGGTCCATCAGCGATTCGGCGAACAGCACCTGGATGGTGTCGTGGGTCGGGAAGTCGCGCGCCGCCTCGGCCATGGCATCGGCGTAGGCCTTGTCGAGCGCGGCGCGGTCGGCGCCGGCGTCAAGGCTGTAGCGGCGCGCCACGGCGCGGATCACGGCCTGCTCTTCGGGGCGGGTGCGCGGCTCCAGGCGGCTCGCCTCGGCCGCGGCGGCCACCGCCGGCGCCACGGCCTCGGGGAACATGGGGGCGTTGATGTTCGGACCCAGCACCAGCGCCTCGCCCCAGTAGCACATGGCGCAGTCCGGGTCGGCGTCTTGCGCGGCGCGGAAGGCGCGCGCCGCTTCGGCATGGTTGAAGGCGAAGGTCAGGCGGATGCCCTAGTCGAAATAGGCCTGGGCGCGCTTGCTGGCGGTGGTGATCGGCACGTGCAGCTTGCCCAGGTTGTCGTACAGGGGCGGCGGCGCGGCTTTGCCCGGCTTGTCCGCGGGCTTGGCGCCCGGCCTGGCCGGCGCCTGCTGGCCCGGCGCGAAGGGGCGGGTTTCTGCCTGGGCCTGGGCCTGGGTCTGGGCCTGCACCAGGTGGGCCAGCAGGGGCGGCGCACCGGCGCGCGCCGGCGCGCAGGTGGCGCCGGCGGCCCCGGCGAACAGCGGGTCGAAACCGGTATTGGCCGTGCCGCGGCCCGACCAGAGCGACGGCATGGCGGCGAGCGCCACTGCGCCGATGACGGCGATGGCAAGGATGACGATTGCGACGGCAATGCCACGCGGAACAAGGCGCGGTTTCATGATGGGAATCCTCCGAGGCGGCGCCGTGTCTGCGGTGCCTGGCTTGTTCTTGGAGTCGCAGCGGCGGGCTGATTTCCCACCTCAGGATTGAGAAGGCGCAAGGTATAGCGTCGAACCATGGGTGGCGCGGCCAGTCATATCGAAAACCTGCCAGCTCAAGGAGATGGATCATGACTCAGCCAGTCCAACCCTCGCCGTCGCCCCAAGCGGGTCCGGGCGCCGCCGGTCCCGACCTGGCCGCGATCAAGCAGCGCCAGCAGGCCACCTGGGCCAGCGGCGACTTCGCCGTCGTCGGCGTCACGCTGCAGATCGTCGGCGAACTGCTGGCCGAGGCCACCGACGTGCGCGCCGGCGAGCGCGTGCTCGACGTCGCCGCCGGCAATGGCAACGCCACGCTGGCCGCGGCGCGCCGCTTCGCCCGCGTCACGTCCACCGACTACGTGCCGGCGCTGCTTGAGAAGGGGCGGGCGCGCGCCGCCGCCGAAGGCCTGGCGATCGACTTTCGCGAAGCGGACGCCGAGGCGCTGCCGTTCCCGGACGCCAGTTTTGACGTGGCCTTGTCCACCTTTGGCGTGATGTTCGCGCCCGACCAGGCGCGCGCCGCCGCCGAGATCCGGCGCGTGGTGCGGCCCGGCGGACGCATCGGCATGGCGAACTGGACGCCCGAGGGCTTCATCGGCCAGCTGTTCAAGGCGGTCGGCAAGCACATCGCGCCGCCGCCCGGGCTGGCGTCGCCGCTACTGTGGGGAAATGAAGACCATGTGCGCCAGCTGTTCGGCGCCGACGCGCTCCAGGCGCGCATCACGCGCAGGATGTTCAACTTCCGCTACGCGTCGCCCACGCACTGGGTGCATGTGTTCCGCGATTACTACGGACCGCTGAACCGGGCGTTCGCCGCCCTTGCGCCGTCCGCCGCCGACGCGCTCGAGCAAGACCTGCTGGCCCTGATCGACCGTTTCAACACGGCCGGGCCGGATTCGATGGTGGCGCCGGCCGAATACCTCGAGATCGTGCTGACCCGCGAGGCGGGCGGCGCGCTGCACTAGGCGCCGGGCGTGCTTACACCTTGCGCACGAATGCCGTCTTGAGGCTCATGGCGCCGAAGCCGTCGATCTTGCAGTCGATGTCGTGGTCGGCATCGACCAGGCGGATATTCTTGACCTTGGTGCCTTGCTTGATCACGCCGCCCGACCCCTTCGGCTTGAGGTCCTTGATTACGGTGACGGTGTCGCCATCCTGGAGGATATTGCCTGAAGCATCTTTGTAGACGCGCACGCTCTCGGCCGCCGCGGCGGCCGCCTGGACCGGCCACTCATGGGCGCATTCCGGGCACACATATTGGCCGCCGCCATCTTCATAGGTATAGGCGGATTGGCATTGGGGGCAGGGAGGAAGGGTGTGCATGTGAACCTTGAAATATCAACGCTGGCCCGGGAGGGCCGCAATAGGGAGGCTGGTTGGATGCCGCTGGACCGGCTGCGCGCCATCGGACAAGGCGCGGCATGGCCGCAGCGTATCGCATGCGGTCGCCGCGCGGGCGGCTCCGATACCAGTCCGGCGCCGACAACCATCAGTCAGCGCGCATGATACCAGAAGGAAACACACCGACAGCCCGTTGCGCCACCCTCCTGAGCGCTCTCATGCGCTTCCGGGTGCTTTCCCGGCAGGGCACGATCCTCGGACATGGCGATCGCAGGCGCGAAAAAAAACGCCAACCGGTGAAGGTTGGCGTTTTTTCGCTATTCTTGGTGGCCCGGGGCGGAATCGAACCACCGACACAAGGATTTTCAATCTTCTGCTCTGCCAACCAGGCTACCCGGCCGGAAGCGATATCAACCGGCACCTTGGCATCCGACAAACTGCTCTGGTGCGGACGCAGTCACGCGCTCGCACTGCGATGCGGGCGCACGGTCGCCGACCCCCGGGCCTGCGGGAACCGGTACGGAAATGCAGCTAGCCCTTGTCGGACTGGCGGTTTCCACGGTCGGGGTCAGCGGACGGGTGCAAGTCCTTGGGACCCTTGTAGATCGTATTCGGAGGATGCTTGCCCTGGTGCTGTTCGCTCTTGTCCGACGGGGTTTCCCCTTGCCGGTGCTCGTAGGATGGACCCCTGGCTTCCTTGACCCTGCTGCCGGAATCATTGCCGGATTTGCCCGTGTCGTTTGCCGTGCCTTTGCTGCCAGAACCTGTCTTTGCGCCCATGTCTGTACTCCTTGAAAGTTGCTTGCCAACGCACTCCGTTTCGAGCGAAACCCGGAAGTGAGAGGACTGATTTTGGGGAGGTTCGGTCCATTGCAAGGCCGGAGATCCAGGATCGTACGTGCATCAACGCGAGGGCATTCTCAGTGCTCAGCGAACGCAAATCCGTAGTCGGAATGAAAAACGCCAACCTGCACGGGTTGGCGTTTTGTTGCTACTAGACCAACCCTGACTGAACGGCATTACACCCGAGGTGGCGTTTTGCGCTATCGGTGATGATCTTGCTTAGATCACGCCTTGCGCCAGCATTGCATCGGCCACTTTGACAAAGCCGGCAATGTTTGCACCATCCACATAGCTGATGCTGCCGTCCGGGCGCTTGCCGTACTGCAGGCAGGCCGCGTGGATACCCTGCATGATCTGTAGCAGGCGCGCATCCACTTCCTCGCGCGGCCAGGACATGCGCTCGGCGTTCTGGCTCATCTCCAGGCCGGAAGTGGCGACGCCGCCGGCGTTGCTGGCCTTGCCAGGCGCGTAGAGCACGCCGGCCGCTTCAAACGCCTTTGCCGCTTCGATGGTGGAGGGCATGTTGGCGCCTTCTGCCACCACGCACAGCACGCCGTTCTTGATCAGGGTGGCCGCGTCGTCGATGTCCAGCTCATTCTGGGTCGCGCAGGGAAGGGCCACGTCGACAGGAACATGCCATGGGCGCACGCCCGCTTCGAAATGGACACCGGCACGCTGGGCGTAGTCGCTGACGCGGCCATAGAGGTGGTTTTTCACTTCCATCAGCATGGCCAGTTTTTCTGGCGTGAAACCGTCCATGTCGATCATGGTGCCGCTGGAGTCCGACATCGTAAGCACCTTGGCGCCGAGCGCCATCGCTTTTTCCACTGCGTACTGCGCCACGTTCCCCGAGCCCGACACGCTGACGCGCAGGCCGTCGAACGAGCGACCGCGGGTCTTGAGCATTTCGTCAGCAAAATACACGGTGCCGTAGCCGGTGGCTTCCGGCCGGATCAGCGAGCCGCCGAAGCTCAGGCCCTTGCCCGTGAAAACGCAATCGGCCCGATTGGTCAGCTTTTTCATCATGCCGGCCATGAAGCCCACTTCGCGCCCGCCTACGCCAATGTCGCCGGCTGGAACGTCAGTGTCCGAGCCTACGTGGCGGAACAGTTCGGTCACGAAAGCCTGGCAGAAACGCATCACCTCGCCCGGGCTCTTGCCCTTGGGGTCGAAATCGGAACCGCCCTTGCCGCCGCCCATCGGCAGCGTGGTCAGAGCGTTCTTGAAGGTCTGCTCGAAGGCCAAAAATTTCAGCACCGACAGCCTGACCGACGGATGGAAACGCAGGCCGCCCGTGTAGGGACCGATCGCCATGCTGTGCTGGATGCGGTAGCCGCGGTTGACCTGCACCTGGCCGTGGTCGTCGACCCACGAGACGCGGAACATCACCACACGCTCGGGCTCGACCAGGCGGTCGAGCAAGCCCTGCTCGGCGTACTTGGGATGCTTTTCAATGAAAGGCCACAGGCTTTCCATGACCTCGGTGACTGCCTGCAGGAACTCAGGTTGGCCAGGATTGCGGTCAGCGACATGTTGCAAGTATTGATGCACGGAGGCGTATTTCATGACTTATCCAATAGAATGCGAAAATTTTTCGGTCGAGCATTTTCGGATAATTTAATTCGTCTGAAGTAGCTGTTTCGTTGCATTGATGCTCACAGACATGCTTTCCGGTGGTGCACCCCGCATTTGGTGGCAAGCTCGTGCCCTGGTGGCGGCCGGCAGCCAGGACTGGTCGGCGCGCACCGGACAACAGGGCGGCTCGCTGGAAGAGACCGCCCCGAGGCTGAGTGGGGAACGTTCTGACGGCTAGCTGATCATTACATCGTCCACTTCGCCATCAGGGTGGGCGAGTTGCGCGAATAGTCCCGTCCTTCGATCTTGTAGCGATGGATTTCGTAGCGCAGGCCGGCCTGGAAGCTGCCCTTGGCGTCGATAGCCCACAGCAGTTCCGGGCGCAGGAATACTTCGGTGCCATTCACACCCGTTCCATTGACCAGCGATAGCAGGTTGAAACGAAGCCGTTCGCCCACGAACGGCTTCGACATCAGGACCGAGCGCCACAGCTTCTCGCCCTTGTAGAAATTGGTATTGCGGCGCAGGATGCCCGACTCGAAGTAAGCGAAGCCCGGCACGTTGAAGTTGAAGGAGATGCCGTGGTTGTAGGAACGGAAGTCGGCGTAACTGGCGCGCTCGTAGCGCGCGATCAGCGACACGTCGGCGATCGGGCCGAAGGCCAGGTTGCGGCCGCTGATCTTCCCCAGGCTCAGGCGTGGATTGAAGACCAGCAGGCTCTGGTTGGGGCTGTTGCCGCCGAACGAGCCGGCGCCGGCGCCGCCGACGTTCTCGCCGTTGTACAGCTCGGCATCGACGTACACATCGCCGTACTTGAACCCTGCGAAATATTCGAACTGGTAGGTCTTCAGCTTCTCATCGTCGGTCCCGGTGCCGAGCACCGGATCGGCCTTGGAACGGGTCGTGTACAGGGCGTTCAGGTTAGCCACCTGGAACTCGGCCGCCAGCACGGTGCCGGTTCCGGTCAGTGCAGCAATCGCTACCGCACTGCGCATCACATATTTATTCAGACTCATACCATCTCCATTTTCGACAAGCAGCCTCCCGCGCTGCCGCGGCATGGGGCCGGAGGCGCTGTCGGTATTCGTTCGGGTTGGGATAGGCCCGCAGCAGGACCGCTGCGGGCGCTTGACAGCACGAGGCTGCGGTCAGGCCGGCACGGCTTCCTGCACGCCCTTGTCGAGCATCGGGTTTTCGCGCGCCGGGACGTGAATGGCCGCTGCGCGCGCACTGGCGTCCTGCAAGCCTTTGTGGATAACACCGTCCTGCATCACCATCGCAATCCTGGCGGGCTCGGTCAGGATGCGCAGGTCCTGCAGCGGGTCGCCGTCGACCAGCACCAGGTCGGCGAGGAAACCGGGGCGAACCTGGCCCAGTTCATCCGGCCGCATCATGATGTCGCCGCCCAGGCGGGTCGCCGAGACCAGCGCTTCCGTCGGGGTCATGCCGATGTAGTCCACGAAATACTGGAGGTCGTTGGCATTGGTCCCGTGCGGCATCCATGCAAAGCCGTAGTCGCCGCCCGGCAGGATGCGGATGCCGCGCTTGTGCATCTGGCGCAGCGAGGCTGCTGCCGCTTCCAGTTCCTGCGGGTACCCCATTTGCTTGGCGATGTCAGGCGTGATGCCATATTCCGACGCGTGGAAGCTGGTGCGCACCAGCCAGCCGATGGCGGGCGCGACGAAGTGCCGCTCCTTGTTCGCCTCCAGCATGTCGAGCGTTTCTTCGTTCGCAAAACTGGCGTGGAAGATGATGTCGATGCCATGGCGGAGGCACTGCCGTACCGACTCGTCGGAGCGCGCGTGCGCCGCCACCCGCTTGCCGTTGCGCTTCGCCTCGCTCGTCAGCATGGCGACTTCTTCGTCCGAGAACGGCGACAGTTCGGCCGGCAGGCCGGCAATATATTCGCCCGACAGGTTGATTTTGAGGTGGTCCACGCCGTACTTGATGAACATGCGCGCGGCCTTGCGCACTTCCTCGGGGCCGCTCACGATGTGGCCGAAACTCAGTTCCTGGAACGGGAGGTGGGGCAGGGTGTTGTCGCCGAGACCGCCCAGGGTGGCGATCTCCTGGCTGCCGGCCAGGTAGCGCGGCCCGACGCACTGGCCGGCGGTGATTGCATTGCGCAGGACGATATCGAGACGCGGCTTGGCGGCGGCCGCACCAATGGCCGAGGTCCAGCCCATGTCGAGGTAGCGCTTGGCCACGTCGACGCACCACAGGATGTGTTCTTCCGGTGGCATGAACTGGATGGCCGACAGCGTCGGCTGGTCATTCCACGAAAAGTGGGTGTGGGCTTCGGTCATTCCCGGCATCAGGAACTTGCCGCCGCCGTCGATCACCTGGTCGGCGGTGCCCGACACCTGGTTTGGGAAATGCGCTACTTCAACGATCCGGTTGCCTTCTACGAGGACTTCACCTTTGAATACGTCGTCGCCACTGCCATCGAAAATCGTGACATTGGTGATTGCAATCTTCTTCATGTATGTCTCCTCTGGCCCTCAGGGCCTGGTTATTTTGAAGAACTCAAGAACTTCGTCAGCTGTTGCATGCACTCCTGCGGACGCTCGAAGGTGGTCCAATGACCGCAGCCTTCCAGCACCACCATGTCGCTGCCCTTGATACGTTCCGCCATTGCCGCCACGTTGGCCGCAGGCGCAACGCCGTCCTGGTCTCCCGTAATCAACAAGGTCGGCACCGAAATGTCTTCGATTGCCGCCGCCTGCGCCGTCGCAAGCGCCCGGCAGCTTTGCCCGTAGCCTTCGGGCGTCTGGCGCATCACGCTCTCGCGCACCAGGGCCAGCACTGCCGGCTGTTGCGCCTTGGTTTCCTTCGACGTCGCGGCGCCCACGATGGCATCGGCGATTTCCTGCATCGCGGCGGCGCCGCCGGTGGCTGCCTTGTCGGCGCGGGCCAGGATGCCGGCGCGTCCCGCGTCGGGTGGGCACACGAGCGGGCCGAACAGCGCCAGGCCAGTGACCAGCGCCGGGTTGTGCGTCGCGATGTGCTGGCAAACGATCGTGCCCATCGAGTGGCCCAGGAAGATTGCCTTGGTAATGTCGAGCTCGCGGCACACGGCCTGGACCGCGTCGGCCATGCTGGCGATGTTCAATTCGCCGCTACCGGCTGGCGAGCGGCCGCTGCCCGGCAGGTCGATGCGAACGATGCGATGGCCTTGCAGCGCCGCCATCACCGGGGTCCAGGTATTGCTCGAGCCGCCCAGGCCGTGGACGCACACGATGGTGGCGCCTTCGCCTTCGACTTCGACGGTCAGTCCTGCAACGATGTGGGTAGTCATGGAGTGTTTCCTTTTAAACGAATTGGTTTTCGATGGCACCGATGCCGTCGATCTCGACCCGCACCACGTCGCCCGCGGCCAGGAAGCGCGGCGGCTGCATGCCCAGCCCAACGCCCGCAGGGGTGCCGGTGGCGATGATGTCCCCCGGGTACAAGGTGATTCCGCGCGAAATCGTCTCGATCAGGGTCGGGATGTCGAAGATCAGGTTGTCGGTCGGTCCATCCTGGCGCAGCTCGCCGTTGACCCAGCAACGCACGCGGGTCCTGGTGCCATCGAGCTGGTCGGCGGTAACGATCCACGGACCCATCGGGCAGAACGTGTCGAACGACTTGCCCATGTCCCACTGCTGGTGGCGCATCTGGACGTCGCGCGCGGTGACGTCGTTGACCACCGTGTAGCCGAACACGTGCCCCATGGCGTCGGCACGGGTAATGTTCTTGCCGCCTTTGCCGATGACCACCGCCAGTTCGGCCTCGTAATCGATTTGCGCGGAGATCGCGGCGCCCGGCAGCATCACGTTGTCGAACGGACCGACGACGCATTCGGGCACCTTGGTAAAGACGATCGGCCAGGCTTCGGGATTGGCGTCGTTGTCCTTGAATACCGAGGTTTGCAGTTCCTTGGCGTGGGCGTGATAGTTGCGGCCCACGCACCAGACGTTGCGGCGTGGTACCGGGATCGGCGCCAGCAGCTGGACCGATGCGAGCGGCACGGCTTGCCCGGCGGTTGCCGGGAGCGCGCCGCCGTCGGCCAGCAGTTTGATGATCGCCAGGGCGCCTTCGGCCGCCACGCTCTCGGGAAGCGCGAACGGCGTGACCTGCTCGCGGTCGTCGGAAACGAGTCCTACGAAACGGCGTCCATCGAGTTGATATGTTGCGATTTGCATGTATTCCTCCAGGTATTCGGTCGGGACCGATTGAAGCTCGGACCGCTAACCGTGGGAGGAGTCTGGGAACAAACGGGAAAATGCGCTTATCAACCCATGGCTGGGCTTATCGGCGGGTCCAACTGCTTATCAATGCGTCTGATATCTTTTTTCAAATGTCCGGTATCGCCCGCTGCCCGGATTACAATTTGGACATAAATATGACCAGCAATGCTGGCAAGGGAGACAAGATGGCAGAGTCGTATGCGTTCTACGAAGGAACGTTTGGACAGGCGATCGTGCTGGAAACGCGTACCGACCTGGTCGCGCACGCGCACTCCGAATCGCAGATCGTGTTCTGGCTGGGCGGTGCGCGGGCCCAGGCCAACGTTGGTCCCGAGGTGGTCCGGTACGAGGAAAATGTGGGCCTTGCGACAAATGCATATCAGTCGCACGACATGACGCGGCTGGATGGAACGGGACCGGCGGTGTTCCTGGTGTTTATGATTTCGCGGAAGTGGCTCAATGAACTGCGGCAGGCGACCGGTCGTCCCTTCGTCTTCCCGTCATCGCGCATTCCGATCGATGCCGGCTTGCGCCAGGCCTGCTGGCAGGTGCTGGACCTGATCCTGTCGGCGCGCGAACCCCAGGATGGGTTGAATGGCCTGGTCGAGCAGCTGATCAGCGCCACCATCGATGCCACCGCGCGCGGACCAGTGGCCGATCCCAAGCGCTTGCTGCCGCCCTTGCTCGACCATCGCTTGCGTAGCGCGATCACGCTGATGCGGGAGCATGTCAGCGACAAGATCGCACTCGATGAGATCGCGCACCAGGTCGGTCTGTCGCGCGCGCACTTCTTTACGCTGTTCCGCGATCAGCTCAACACGAGTCCGCAGGTTTTCTGGAGCGCCGTTCGGGTGGAAGAGGCGATGCGCCGGCTGATCGCCCAGGGCGCATCGTTGACATCGGTCGCACTCGACCTCGGTTTTTCCGCTCCCAGCAATTTTTCCCGTTTCTTCAAGGAGCACACCGGGGTTTCGCCCTCCACCTTCCGGCGTGCTGCGGTGGGAGCGATGCCAGCGACAGTGACCGGCCTGGCAGTCTGAAACCGGTACTTGAGAGGCTAGCCCTTGTGACGCCGGAGATGGACCGGAGCCGGGGACTGCGCACGCCAGAAACGACAACGCCAACCGCTGAGGGTTGGCGTTGCGCGAACGATATACTTGGTGGCCCGGGGCGGAATCGAACCACCGACACAAGGATTTTCAATCCTCTGCTCTACCAACTGAGCTACCAGGCCAAGAGAGGCATGATTATAGCCAGCGATTTTCAGTTGCGCAAGTGCTCTCGAACGCTTTTGTTAGCGCAAAGTAGTAATGTCCCCTCTCCGCTAAGTAGAAATGTCCCCTAGGATGCCCTGAAGGGGGACGGGACAGTGCTCAAGATGACAGC
>NZ_JBNDIK010000038.1:0-48626 GCF_050434365.1 Massilia sp. UYP32 | reverse complement strand
CGACAGCAAAACACCAATTCTGGCGCTCAAAGAATGGCAGAAAAAGCGCCCCGAATTATTTGTCAAACGGGTTTATGAACAGGCGGGACTTGACAGTTACACTAACCGGGCCCGTGAGTTCTTTCTTGCCAGCCTTCAATTCCACCTTCCCAGGCGCATGCAACATGATGTTGCCCCCTTCAAGCTTGAGCATCGCCCCCTGCGCCGTCATCAACAAATGCGTCTTCGCCGCCGCCGTGACCGTTTTGGTGACACTCGCAACGGTGATCGCCTTGTCCGCCATAATCCGCGTCGCATCCGACTGACTCTGGCAACTGACCTTGCCGCTGGCAGCATGCAACTTGATCCCGGTTTCCTGATTTGGCTTGCTACCGTTGCCCGCTTTCCCATACGTGAACAGACTGATCCCACTCGCCGTGACGTGATGCCACGCGCCCTGCGCGGCAAAATTGATATCCTGCCCAGCGCTGATGTTCGAGGTGAGCCCTGCGCAAAACACCGCATTCGCGGGAGTCGCGGCGACGATCCCCTTTGGACTGGATAGCTGAAGATGCGGCTCCTGATACGCCGTGGCCTGTCCGCGCCCCGACGCGTCGCCGGCCAAACCGTTGAGCACTTCTGCCGTGTGCGCAAGTTGCGCGATCGCCGGCAGGTCGTCTTGCCCGGCCTGGGCTCCCTCACCTGCCCCCTTGAGCATCGCCAGATGCTGCCGCGCAGTCGACGCCAACGCCCGCTGTAGACTTTCGCTCTCGCCAAGCTGTGCCAGCGCCGCGCTGGAATCCATCTGCGCCATGCGCGAACGGTCTGTCGACAGCAACATCCCACCTCCGGCCCGCAATGCCGCCGCGTGTCCGGTTTTCAGTTCACTCCCAAGCCCCACGGTCTGCAGGCGCTGGTTATCGGTCTGATGCCGTAGATGCCCCAGACTGAGCTCATCGCTGTCCCGATGACCGGCAGCATGCCGCTGCAAGCTCAGTCTCGCCTGCGAGGCACTGTCGTCGAACACGAGCTGGCTATAAGCCCCAAGTCCCTCCTGGCTCGCCCCCATCGCCTGGCTTTTAAAGCCGGACAGAACGGCAGGATGACCATGCGCGCCTTCCTCGCCAGCGAACCAGGACGGCGCATTCCCGGTCGATGCACCCGGCCCGTGCATGGCCTGGTTGTGCTGGGCATCCACGGCCCCGCGTCCGTTGTACAGCGCGCCCACGATGACCGGCCGATCGATATCGCCATCCAGGAAATCGACCAGCACCTCCTGCCCCACGCGCGGCACGGCATGACCGCCCCAATTGGGTCCAGCCACCGGCGCGAGCCCGGCAAGGACGCGAACCCAGGTGCCCGCGGTATCGTCCCCGGGCGCGCCGGCATGGCCATCGGGGGCAGGATGCTCGAGACGGCTGTGACTCGGCTGACCCGCCCTGCCTCGCTGCCAGTGAAACTGGATCTTCACCCGGTGATCCCGATCCGTATGAATCTCACTGCCGCGGGGCCCGACCACGATGGCGGTCTGCTGCCCGTGGATCGTCGGACGTGGATGCAGCAACAGCCCCTGCCCGTCGCTGCGGCTGGTCCGATAGGACACCTGCACCCGGATCGCATCGACACGATTCCTGTAGACCGGGCGCTCCCCGGCATGCTGTCCGGCCGCGTGCAGGCTGTCTTTCTGCTCGGCGGCGATGGTCTCCGCCAGCCGGGAATTGCCGAGCGCCTGGATTATTCCGGCCTTCATCTGCGCGGTCAGGTTGTTGTGCATCAGATGACGCACGCGCGTCACGATGAAACGGCGCGCGTCGCGCCCTGTTTCCTTGTCGTGGCAGGCATGACCGGTCAACGCAAACACCGTTCCCGGCGCCATCGTGCGCACGGTCCCGGCGCCGACGAAGCATTCGCTGCGGGTTTCCAGCGCTTCCATCTGGTTGTCGGCGATGCGCTGTCCCCGATCGCGGTCAGGATAGGCATACTGTCCCGGCGCATCGCTGCTGACCATGCTGATCGGCCCCGCTTGCATCGCTGCGGACGAGACCAGACGCTTGCCGCCCGAGCGATAGTCCCAGCTCTGCATGGCGACGCCGGTGGCGAGCAGGCGTGCCTCATGGCGCCAGCGATCCATGCTGTCCTCGCGCATGACCGCGCCGGGCCGGGTGAACCGGACTTCCGCCTGCGTATTCGTCCTGAACGCGCCGTTGTGATCCGCGATCACCAATTGATGACTGCCCAGGCCACGGTTACCCGCGTCACCCTGGTGCTCGAAGTAATAGAACAGCCCCTCCTCGCTCATCAGGCGCTGCGCGAACGCCCAATCGCTTTCCTGATATTGCGTGCTCAGGCTGCGAACGGGATACATGCTCCTGTCCGCGATATCGAAGCGCCATGCCGGCGCCAGGGTTCCCCGGCCTTGCCAGGCACGAAAGACGGCGTCGAGAATGTCGAAGACGTTCTTGTCCTGGAATATCCGGCTATCCCGCCCGTGTTCGAGGAATGCGCACCATGGCTGCAGCACCAGGGTGTAACGCGCCATCCCGCCATTCGCGCCATTGATGCCGACCGACGTCAGGTGACCATGAAAATGCCTGGGTCCGCTGCCGCTTGTCTCCAGCTCGAGCAGCGCAGGTTGGCCAAGCAATCGCCGCAGCGATAAGCCGGCGTCCTCGGACAAGGCGCTGATCGTGAACGCATAGTTTTCACCGAGCGCCTCTTCCCCGCGCACGCATTCGGCCAGCAACACATCCGGCCCGAGAGGCGTGTGCAATCGCAGCAGCCTGCGCGATTGCGTAAAGTGCTGGAATAGTGAGCTGGCTTTTGCAAGCATGGCAGTTCCTGGAGGCATCGGACACCTGATTGGATACCTACTCCGAAACCGATGACTTGCGCTGGCGCATGCCTCCCACCAAAACGCCGCGCTTGCAACACCAATGGAAAAAGCCCCAAAACCGTCATCTGGATTTGGGGCTCGACGCGCCCGAAGGCGCGGTGTCAGCGAACGTTGGGCTTAGTTGCGGGCAGCAGCCTTGTGCACGTCGGCTTGTGCTTCAGCACGCACCTGATCGGTCTTGGCTGCAGCGGTTGCCTTGTCGGCTGCCGCATCAACCTGTGCCTTCAGCACTTTTTCGTCGGCCTTGATCATTTTCTTCTCGGCTTTCAGATTGGCGTCGGCCACTTTCTCTTCAGCCTTGGCCATCGCCTTGGCGCGGTCTTCCGGATCGGCCTTGGCCACTTTTGCAGCTGCGTCAGTGTGCGACTCGACCAGGTCGGCGTGGGCCTTCGACTTGGTCTCGGCGGCCTTGGCCATGGTCTTGTTCACTTTTTCGTCCGCCTTGATGGCGGTCTTGATTTCCTTCTGTTCTGCCTTGATCACGTCTTTTTCGGCATTGGCTTCCGCCTTGACGATCCGGTTGTCCGCGGCGGTGGTGGCTGGCGCGGTGGTTTGTGCGTGAGCAGCGGTAGCCATCAGGCCGGCGATCAGGGTAGCGAGCAGTTTGTTCATGATGTGTTTCCTTTCTGGTGGTCTACACAGTGCGGGGTTGCCTGTGCAGTCGTTGTTGTTCTTCAGTGATTCCAGAATAGGCTTATCGCAGCGCCGGGTCTGTTAGACAGCCCACAGTCAAATTGTCAGAGTTGTAAGCAAAGATTACTGCTGAGCAGGCCCAGCATAGAGATCGATGATGTCGCCGATGCCGTCCTGGCACACCGGGCAGAACTTGTCGCTGCGATCGAACATCAGGCATTGCATCGCCGGCCGGTAGTAGCCGCTGGCTTCGTAGTTGGCGCCTTCAAAGGCGCCGATCGTATGCCGGTGCGGCTGCTGCGCGAACAATGCGTTGGTACGCTTCAGGTCTTCATGGAACAGCGCGCTCATTTCGGATTCCGGGCGATTCTCGGCGCGCAGCGCGGCGCGCTTCTTCTGGTAGGCGCGCGACTCTTGTTCGTATTCGGCCTTGGGCCACGGCGTCGGCAGCGGTGTGCCGTCCTTCACGTGGCGCTGCCATTTGAGGTTGGCGGGGTCGCGCAGCGCGGTGACGTTCGGCTCCCACGGTTCCATGCGGCCGCTGGCCGGCTGGTAAGCCACGGGCGAGGTGTAGTACTCATCGGCCAGGCCGGCGAAGTGGTGGCCGAATTCGTGCACGAACAGGTAGTCGGCCCAGTCGTTGCCCGCCGCCGCGGTGCTGAACTGGCCGAAGATGCCGCCTCCGCCATAGGTGTCGTTGTTCACCAGGATCTCGATGAATTCATACGGCGCGTGCTGGGCGATATCGCGCAGCGCGCGGTTGTCGAGCGTGAGCACATAGCGTTCGCTGCCGAAGATGTCGTAGCGCGTGCCCAGCGCGGACGGATTGTGCACGCCGGTCGACGGCCGGCTGATGCCCGACTTTTCGGTCGGCGCCGCCATCGCCCAGACATTGAAATCCTTCGCGCGTTCACGGAACGGCGACACCGAGAACAGGTGCTTCGTCAGGCGGCGCGCATCCTGCTCGAACTTCTTCATGTCCTTCTGCGTATAGCCATCGCCCAGGATCAGGAGGTCGACCTTGTCGGCCGACGGCCCGCTGGAGTGAATCGCGATCGGCGTCGCCAGCGCCGGCGGCTGGCGCCGGATGACGTCCTGCGCATTCGGATCGACCTCGACGCTCCAGGCCACCGAAAACTGGTTGCGCTCGTCGCGCTTGAGGATGCGCACCCGCACCGCTTGCGCGAACTGCGGGAAGCGCACCGATTCCTGGAATGAGCGGCTGATCCGGTTCGCCTCCTCGATGGTGCGCCATTCGCCGAACACGGTCGAGAAGCCGCGCGAGTACAGCAGGTCGCCGGTTTTCGCATCGACCACCTCGACCCGGTTCTGGCCGCGGTTGGTGTCGTCGAGATTGCGCGCCATGCTGCCCGGCCAGGGCAGCGGTTCGATCACCACGCGCTCGATGGCGTAGGCGTCTTGTAGTGCATTGCCGCTGTGGGTGTAGTCGAGACGAACCGTGGCCGGCTGGGCAGCCCAGGCAATCGAAGCAAGTGCGCCCAGCAGCAACGCAGCAAGAAAATGAGACAGGCGCATCGCGACTCCTGGAAAGTAGATCGCGATATTCTAAGCCCATCCTCCTCCCTGTCTACCGTCTTGTGCGGCAAGCGCCGACGATGCCTATTGGTCGCTGTAACGGGCGACCAGCGCCTGGAACCGGACATCGTCGTGTAGCGCCGACCATTCGGGCGCGGCTCGCACGTCGGCCGACCGGATCCCTTCCCCTTCGAACGCACGATGCAACAACCTCACCGCCGCATCATGATCACCGCTACGCGCCGCGGCCAGCGCGGACGAATAGATGCTTGCCACGACCGGCGCCGGGACGGCAAGCGCAACGGGAGCCGGCGCTGTCATTGGAGCCGGCGCTAGGTCCGGTACAGGCGCGGGACGATGCGCGACGGCGGTGGACGTGACCGTGACAGCCGACTGCATTTGCGCTTGCGCGGACACGCGCCGGTAATAGATGCGTTCAACCAGCGGCAAATCGAGATACATGCGGTCGTCGTCGACCAGGTTGAAGGTCAGGCCGAAATACAGCGGCAGATCGAGCGTGATCTCGCTGCCGTCCTGGCTGATGCCGCCAATCGGTACCGCGACCTCGGCTCCTGCCTTCAGCATGTCGCGCGAGATGGTCAGTTCGGGGCCGATCGGCACCTTCAGGCTCATCACCTGGAAGCGCTCGGCGCGCCATTGACCGATGATTTTGCTGCCATCTTCACGCGCGCACCCGGTCATCAGCAGCGCCAGCGACAGGCATACGAACGCCTTTCCGACCGGGTGCACAGGCCACATCTCAGGCGCCTTTCGGACGGTACTGTTCCACCAGCTTCACGAAGCGCGCGTCCTTGCGCAACGCGTCCAGGTCGGGGTCGGCATCCATCTCGCGGAAATGGGTGAAGCCGGCGAGGAACGCGCCTTCGAATTCCTTCAGCGCGTCATCAGTACGTGCCTGCTTGAGACGCAGGACGGCCATGTTGTAGTAGACGAGCGGCTGCTTTGGCGCACGGGCACGGGCCGCCAGCAACTCCTTCTCTGCCTCTTCCAGCTTGCCCTGAGCCATCCTTGCAATGGCAACTTTCATCATTTCATTGGCAGCGGCCTGATTGCCGGATGCTTCCGCCTCTCCCGCCTTCCCGTCCAGCAGCTGCTTCTCGCCCTGCAGGCGCAAGGCGGCGGTATCGGTTTCGGATGGCGCGATCCCGAAGCTGGCCTGCTGCACTTCCGGCTGCGCGACCGCACTGTCCGTCGCCACGACGGCTGGGACCGGAGCGGCCACGACCTCTTCCATGGCAGGGCCGGACGGCGATTGGAGCACCAGGTAGCCGCCCACGCCGGCCGCCAGCACGACCGCCGCGGCGATTGGCGCCACGAGCTTGTTCTTCTTGCCTGCGACGGGGCCTGCGGCCTGGGCTTCCAGCAGCGTGGAGCAGCCCGGGCACTTCAGGTCTTCCCCCGGTGCGCGTTCAAACACTTCGCCGGCATTCGCGCGGTCGCAATCGCCCAGGGTCGGGCACTTGTACTTGGCCATATCGTTACTCTCTTTTCAATGTTGTATGGTGGCCGGCCGCGACGGCGGCCGGCACGGTCAAGCGGTCAGGCGGCGATGCCGATGATCGAGCGCACCGGTGCGGCCAGGCCCTGCAGCTGCTGGTATGCCGGATCCTGGTCATCCTGACCGGCTTCATCGAAGCGGGCGCGGGCCAGGGCGCGGAAGGCGGTGTACAGCTCTTCCTTCTTCTCCTGGTGCTTGAATTCGCTGTCGATGCGGCGCGTGACTTCACGTTCCACCAGGCCACGCAGGTCTTCGCTGTGATCCGCGTCGAACACGGCATCCCAGTTCCGGCCTTCCATCACCTTCGAGGCCGGCAAGCCATCGACGTCGTGGATGAATACCCATTCCTGCAGGCCGGTGGTGCGGTTCTGGCGTTCTTTGATCATGCCCAGCAGGCGCGCCACCAGCAGGATCGGTTTGCGCCGCGCCAGGAGCTGCAGCTCGGCCGATGACTTGGCGTACAGCGGTGGCAGGCGGCGGCCATCACCGTCGCTGTGCAGCAGGATCGATTCGTTGCGGTCGCGCTGCAGGCCATCGTAGTGACGCTTCAGCTCAGCCAGCGATTCAATGAAGCGTGCCGGCATCATCGACGCGATCTTCATGATCACGATCTGGTTCGGCAGATTGCCGGTCGCAACCTTGGTATCGGGCGCGGTGGGGTCCTTCTGCTCCTCGAACATCCTCGCCAGCATGGCCCGGAAGCCGCTCTGGTGCTGGCACTCCGGCACGAACACGCCGACGGTCTGGGTGCGGCCCTGGCTACCGCCGGCATTATTGGCCACGGTGCGATCGACTTCGGTCTTGTTGAAGGTGAGCAGCGACCCCGCTTCGTCGTACAGCTCGCGCACGAAGTCGCGCAAGCCGTCGTGGTTGGCGTCGTACTTCTTCTGCAGGCGCTCGACGATATTCACACGCAGCACTGGCGGCATGCTGGTCGCGATCTCGGCGTGGGCGAGCTCGACGATTTGGGCCGACTCCTGCGACAGGCAGTTGATGATGCCGCCCAGGCTCAGGCTTTGCAGGAGCTGGTCGAACGAATTCACCTCGGTGCCCCCCAAGTCGATGATGGCCTGGCGCACGCGCTGGGTGCGCGCGCCCTGGGCCGCCTCGTCGATCGTGATCGCGCGCATCACGGCGCCAATGGCCTCCTGGTCGAATACGCGCTTCTGGTAGGCGGCATCCGCCGCGCCAAGGCGCTTGTCGCGTTCATTCCCGAAGCGCTTGGTGGCTTCCGCCAGGTTCTGGTGCAGCTCGTCGATGCGCGCGCGCAGCGTCAGCAGTTGTTCCTTCACGAACGGCAGCAGGGCGGCGCCGAACTTCAGGCCTTCGAGCTGGGTGCGCAGCACATACAGTTCCTGGTGCTGGGTAGCGATGTCCGAGAACAGCGCGCTGCGCTTGTCGGTCAGGTGCTTGCCGAAGAAACCGACACTGTTGAACTGTTCGTTGAGCTGCTGGGTGCGTCCCTGCACCGATTGCAGCGCGGCCGGCATCTTGGCGATGCGGTCGGCGTAAACACCCATGCGTTCGTCGACCAGCGCCACCAGCGCATCGGTGAGGTGGCGCAGCTGGATCAGCGACGCGCCGCCGGCGCGCCAGCGACCAAAGAAATCCTTCTCGATATGACGGCCGATATGGCGCGCCATCTCGAGCCGCGCATTGCCCTTGACCTCATAGAACTTGCGCACCCCACCCAGGGTCCGGTAGGTATCGTCGAAGACCTTGGCCAGGCGCGTATTGAGCGCCGACACCCAGGTAGTCTGCTCGAGAGTCGGGTCCGCCTTGATCTCGGGCACGAGGAGGCTGACGATCTGCTTCCAGTATTCCGGGCTCGGCTTCCAGTTCGCGTTGCGCGCGTCGTCCTCGAGAATGCCGCTTTCCAGCATCAGGTGGGCGTCGGTCAGCAGCAGCGACTGGGCGGTTTCGGGTTGGCGTGCCTGCGCGCCCCAGTCTTTTTCCGCCGGTTCATCAGCATAGCCCTCACCCTGGCGGAAATTGTTGAACATCAGCTGGCGCGCCGCCTGCTCGGCAAAGCCATAGGCCAGGTATTCCTTGATTTCCTGCTCCGGCACGACCACGCGCTTGATGCCGAACGACAGGAACAGCTTGGCGCGGGCCTTGCCGATGTCCTCGTCGCTCTCGAAGTTCTTGATATCGTTCTCGCCTTTTTCCGCACGCCCCAGGCCTTCCCACTCCTTGTTCAGGGTTTTCTGGTAGATGAACTCGGCAACGATGTTCGGCACTTCCGACTCGACATCGAACTGGATATTGTGCTCATTGATATTGTTTACCAAGTAACAGCCGTTGAAATATGTGGCATGCTCCATTGGGGTTCCATCCAGCAAGTTCACCGGATGGTATTTGCCAACCGCCATCGCGTTCAGCTCGGACAGCGCGGCATAGCCGTTCGCATAATAGTTCTCGAAGCCAGCCACGTTCTTCACGCGTTTGGAATTCTTTTCTGGCAGCAGTGCGTACACCAGGATGCGGTACTGTTCGTAATGCGGATACTTGTGGCGGATCTGCGCGACCGCGTCGACCACCGAACCGCTGCCAGTGCCGCCGGCCAGGCCGCAAACCACGTGAATGGTCACGCCGACTTTGCCGGGACTGGCCTCGAGCTCCCTGACGCGGCCTTCCAACGCCTTGACGAAGCTGGATGCGTTCTGCGCGAAGACGAGACGGCCCAGCTTGCGGCGCTGGGCCGCGCCGGCCGTGCTCGGGTTGACGAAATCGAACACGCTGCGCGGCTCGACCCATTTCTTCAGGCCAGGGAATGAGTCGGGGTCGTCCAGCACCGGGCGTACATTGCTGGCAGTGTTGATCAGGTATTCGCTGCGGTTCAGGCCGACGTCCTTGCCGAGCACCTTCCACTCTTCCTTCTTGTCCAGCTCATCATTGGACGTGTCGATGTAGAGATAGCCGAAGCGGGCCAGCGAACGGTCCGGTTCCTGCGTGTCCTTGTTACGCTCGATGGTCTTGCGAATCTGGCGGATAATCTTGCCGCCGCTGCCGCCGAGGCCGATGATCAGGTGGTTGTGAGACATATCAGTTTTCCGTCTGGTAGTAGGGTGCGCGCCGCAGGCGGCTTATTCGTGGGCCAGCTTGATCTTCAGGAACAGCTTGCTGTCGGCCTTGCCGCTGGTCTTCTTGACGACGTACGAGGCCACCTGCCCACCGTCGCCCGGCGCCGGGTCTTCGCTGAAGGTGATCGCCTTCGAGGTATAGGCCGGGGCGGCGCAGGTTGCCGCGTCGTCCTTGTAGGTGATCGCCTTCGAGGTATAGCCGCTCGAGCCGTTGTCGGCCAGCAGCGGCGTGCCCGGCAGCGACTTTCCGCAGCTACCGTGGTCGACGCCGGCCACCAGGTCGGGCTGCGACTTGCCGAGCAGCTCATTGACGCCGCCGCGCATCGGGGTCGGCGACAGGAATACCAGCAGGTGTTCGGTGCCAGGGGTGGCGTCGAACTCGAACGCACCGCGGCTCGGCAGGAACACCGTGCCCATCGCATTCACGTAGTTATCCTGACCGGCCACCGGGAAGATCTGCGACAGCTGGCCATGCGGATCCTGGTTCAGGACATAGACGTAGGACGGGCGGTTGACCTTGACGCCGAGCTGGAAGCGGTCGCCGTTCCGGAAAGTACGGCTGGCCAGCACGTCGCTCGTGCTGCCGTCGGCGTTCTTCAGGCGAATGAAATAGCTGGCGCCGATCTGGCGTGCAGCCAGCGCTTTTTTCGGCTTGGCGGCGCTGTCCTGCCTGGCTGCCACGACCGGCTTGGCTTCGGTGCTCTTTTGCGCGGTAGATGCCGCGACAACATTGCCGTCTTCACCGAAAAACAGCGACTTGGCAGTGTAGCCATCCTGGGCCGCCGATGCGCCCGACAGGAGCAGAAGGCTGGCGGCAGCGAATGCGTATTTCATGTGAGTTCCTATTAGATGTATTGGCGCGTCAGAAGCGGTTGAGGATGGCGGTCTCGGTGGCGAAATGGCGCGGCACCTGCGTCATCCGTGCGCGACTCACTTTTCGCGCCATGTCGCTGGTAAATTGACGGGCTCGGTCAAACGCCGGCTCGACATGTCCTTTTTCTTCTTCCAGGAAAGCGAAGAAGGCCTGGGTGAAATACGATCCTTTGAGCTCGCGGTTACCGAGCATGAAGGTGCCGTTGCTTTCCGGCGCCAGCGACAATTCACCTTCGCTGGTCGCGGTGATGATGGCGTAGGCGCGATCGCCGGCAATATCAGCCTTGTCCTGCCGGACCTCGCCCGGTTGCGGCCGATCGTCGACGAACCGGATGGCCTTGGTGGTGTACGCGGCCCCGGTCCAGGACTGCAGCGGCAGGCCGGCGCGCTCGACCCGGCCACCATTGGCCGCCAGAATGTAACCGCCGCTTTGATCGGGGAAGCCGCGCAGCATGTCGCCGCTATAGCAGGTATCGATGAAGATGCGGGTGTTGCGAGTCGGTTTGCGCGCCAGATTCTGCACCAGCGTATCGGCCACCGACGTGCGCTGCAGATTGAGTTCCTGCTCGGTCCTGTCCGCGCCACCGGCGTTCGAATCCCATGCCACGATGGACATCTTGCGCTGATCGCCGCCCCTGGAGGTCGGCAATGGCGCGTTGCCATGGCTCGAGATATACACGAACAGCTGGTCTTGCGGGCGCAGCGTACGTTCGATCCTGCCAAGCTCGCGCTCGATGGCGGCCTTGGTGGCGCTGGACCCGAGCAGCTCGGTGACCTGGTAGCCCGCGCCGCGCGCCGCCTTCACCACCACCCGCGCGTCGTCCTCCCCCGGCACCGCCGATATCCGCGTATGGTCCTTGAAGGTATTGATGCCGACCACCAGGGCGATATTGCGGGCCGGCGCGCGGCGCTCGGCTTCCGACAGCGAGGCAACTTGCTGCTCGCGCACCTCGTCCTCGATGCGCTTGACGCGCACATCGGCCGGATAGAACGGCGAGGTCGACTTGATACCGACCACCGACTGGACAATCATGAATGCACGATCGACCTCGTCTTCGTTGGCATAGCTGCCGACGAGCTGCACCCTTCCAACCAGGTCGCGCTTGATGGTGGCGCCAGGCAGGCCGTGCTGGCGCAGCTTGGCCTGGATCGACTGCATCAGAGACTCGGGAACGTTGTAGGCGTAATAGGCATGCTGGTAGCCGTGCAGCTGGTTCGCGGCGCAGCCGGACAGAACGAGCGCCACCGCCACGACGGCGGCGCGCAGAAATGCGGATGTAATCATGGTATGGGGCCGGGGACGGCCGCACGCGGGCCGCGCCCGGCCATCCCGGCATTCAAGAAAGGCAGGTCAGGAAACAGTGACGTTCTTCGTCATCGTGACAGGCGATTTGCCGCCTGCCGATGCGCTCATGATCACGCGATAGACGGCGCCTGCCGGGGCCTCTGCCGACACCGGGAACGACAACTTCTCGACCGAACGGCCGGCTTCGACGGTGCGCTCGATCCGCGCCTCGTTCGGAATCTGGATTTCGACCTCGGTACCGTCGGTCGTCACGAACAGCTTGCGCTCGAAGACCACCGGGGCTTCGGCATCGGTTGGTGTCAGGACATCGTAGGTGGTATCGATCGCCAGCCGCTCACCCGGCCTGACCGATACAGGCACGCTCACGTCCTGCAAATGGACGAGCACGCCTTGGTTGGCTTTATAGTTGTGTTCCTTTTTCACCTGGGCCAGCGACTTGCCCGGATCGCGTACCAGGCTCGATGCGGTGATCCAGTTCGGATTCTGCTTGGTGCAGGTGTCGACCGCGGTGTAATAAGCGGTGGCCCATCCCGCAGCCAGACCGCCGGCAGCGCCCAGCAGGGCGGCTTTGCCAGCTTTCTCCTTATTGCCGGTCAACAAGGCGCCGCCCAGGCCGGAAAACAGGCCGATTGCAGCGCCTTTGACGGCCAAGCGGCGCTGCTCTCCCGTCGTGCAGGCATCCAGATCGGCATAAGCCGATTCTTGCGCCAGCGCCGGCACTGCAACAAGATTGAAACCAACAATAGCTAGCGCAACGCTCGCGGCGTATTTGATGACCTTCATGGCTTTACTCCCTGGTTTTATCGTTGTTTCGGCATAGCACTGTGTTGCCAGTGTTTTACCTAATTTTGACAGGAGTATCACACATATATATTTTAAGAAACTATCCAATAGTCACAAGCGGGTTGCATGTAACTGGTTTTCCCAAAAAATTGTTCAATATCTGCCTGAGATACAACAGTATTGGTCAGCGATACTGATACAACGGCCTTTGCACCACGATCGGCCGAATATCGAGCCGCACGTTATACACCGAATACGCTTCGCTGAACGCCGACTGGTAACCCACGCTCTCGCTCACGCGACTGAGCTTGAACTCGAAGCCCAGGTCGGGCCGCTCGGCGTTCGGGCTGTCCAGCGACAGGCCGATCGCGTCGACCTGGTCGCTGTCGATCAGCTTGGCCATCAGGTCGACCACCGTGCCGTTGCCGAGGATGTCGGCCGAGAACAGCGGGCCGCGCCAGTAAGGTTTCTTGGCGTCGACCTTGCCATGCGCCTTCTCGGGCGCCGGCATGAAGGTCTTGGTGGCCAGGTTGAAGCGGTCGCCATTGTCGAGGTAACTGAGGCGCCCGTTGGCGAGATTGAAGCTGCCGTCGCGGGTGGCGGCCTCGCTCAGGTCGACCAGCAGCGCGCCGCGGTAGCCGATCACCTCGACGTCGCGCCTGGCATTGACCACCATCGCCGTGTTCTCGTCGATCCCCAGGCCGATCTTGTAGCCCTTGGCCAGCATGGCCGGCAGCATGCGCGCGAAGCGCCCGCGCACCAGCAGGTGCTGGTCGATGAAGACGTCGTCGCCGATGAAGCCCAGGCCGCGCGTGATCTGGCGGCCGTCGTCGACGCCATGCTGGAGGGTGGACAGGATCGAGCGTGGGTGGCCGAACATGGTGCTGCTCATGATGGCGGCGCCGGCGCTCGAGCCGGCGATCACGCCGCCGCGCCGGTACATGTCCCACAGGGCGTCGAGCACCCGCGTGTTGCTGCCGTCGGCCCGGCGCAGGACGCCCGTGATGCGCCCCTGGTCGCCGCCCGAGAAGTACGCGCCGCCGGCCGTGCGCACGGCTTCGGCCAGCTTGGGATCGTCGGCCGCGGCGCGGCCGTCGGCGCCGTCCAGGCGCTCGGCGACCGGGACGAAGAAGGCGTCGGCGCCATAGCGGTTCAGGCGCTCGACGAGATAATTGCCGGCGCGTTCAGGGCTCGCCGAGGCGGAGGCGAACACGGCGACGCGTGCGCCTTTGCCACCCGCGAGTTCGACGATACGTTCCCACACGGCATCATTGTCGGCGCGCAGGGCGCCGCCGATGATGACGAGCGAACCTTTCGGTGGCTTCGGTTCCGCGTCGGCGGCATGGCTGGCACTGCTCGCCAGCAATGCCAACGCGAGAATGGCATGGACGACGATCTGGAGCATAAGACTTCCTCTGATGAGCCATCAGCGTAAGCCTGATTCCAGATTCACGTCGCCATGTTGAGTCCGCTCAGGACAAATAGATGTTGGGAAAATACCGCTCCATCAATGTCTCTGGACGCAACGGTGGGGTAAAGCCGAAGCGCGCGTAGAGTTCGTGCGAGTCGGTGGTGGCAAGGGTGAAGCGGCGCAGTTTCTGCAGGCTGGGGTGGCGCAGCACCACGCCGATCAGTTGCTTGCCGTAGCCGTTCCCGCGGTACTCGGGCACGACGAACACGTCCACCAGGTTGGCAAAGGTGGCGTAGTCGGTGATCACGCGCGCGAACGCGATCTGGCGGCCGTCGAGGTAGCCGCCGAAGCACAGCGAATTCTCGATGGCGCGCTCGACGATCGGACGGGAAATGCCCACGGCCCAGGTCGACTGCTCACTGAGGAAGCGGTAGATCATCGGGATATCGAGCCGGGACTGGTCGGTACTGACCTGGAAGCTGGAATCGTTCGTAATCATTGGGCTTGCAAAGCTGGCAAAAAAACCATTCTAGCGCCGTTTGGCCCCATATCGGTTTCGATTGCGCTCTGCAGCGGGCTTTTTTTCGCTAGCTTTCTCCAGGTAATCTGCCCTCCGGAAGACGTAGCGGCGACGCGGTTTATAATCTTCGAATCCCCAACCGGAATTCCACCATGACCGAACAATTCTCCAAAAAAGCCGAAGCCTGGTCGGCCCGCTTCTCCGAACCCGTCTCCGATCTCGTCAAGCGCTACACCGCGTCCGTGTTCTTCGACAAGCGCCTGGCGCAATACGACATCCAGGGCTCGCTGGCGCACGCCGAGATGCTGGCGGCCCAGGGCATCATCAGCGAACACGACCGTGCCGAGATCGAACGCGGCATGGCCCAGATCCGGTCCGAGATCGAGGCCGGCAGCTTCGAATGGCTGCTCGACCTGGAAGACGTGCACCTGAACATCGAGAAGCGCCTGACCGAACTGGTCGGCGACGCCGGCAAGCGCCTGCACACCGGCCGCTCGCGCAACGACCAGGTCGCGACCGACATCCGCCTGTACGTGCGCGCCGCCATCGACGACATCCTGGCCCTGCTGAACGGCCTGCGCGGCGCCCTGACCGACCTGGCCGAACGCCACGCCGACACCATCATGCCGGGATTCACCCACCTGCAGGTGGCGCAGCCGATCACCTTCGGCCACCACATGCTGGCCTATGTCGAGATGTTCGGCCGCGACGCCGAGCGCATGCAGGATGCGCGCCGCCGCGTCAACCGCCTGCCGCTGGGCGCCGCCGCCCTGGCCGGCACCACCTTCCCGATCGACCGCCTGCGCGTGGCCAAGACGCTGGGCTTCGACGACGTCTGCCACAACTCGCTGGACGCCGTGTCCGACCGCGACTTCGCCATCGAATTCACCGCTGCCGCATCGATCCTGATGATGCACGTCTCGCGCTTCTCGGAAGAGCTGGTGATGTGGATCAGCCCGCGCATCGGCTTCATCGACATCGCCGACCGCTTCTGCACCGGCTCGTCGATCATGCCGCAAAAGAAAAATCCGGACGTGCCGGAACTGGCGCGCGGCAAGACCGGCCGCGTCTACGGTCACCTGACCGGCCTGTTGACCCTGATGAAAGGCCAGCCGCTGGCCTACAACAAGGACAACCAGGAAGACAAGGAGCCGCTGTTCGACACCATCGACACCGTCCTTGATACGCTGCGCATCTTCACCGACATGGCGTCGGGCATCACGGTCAAGGCCGACAATATGCGCTCGGCGGCGCTGCAGGGCTACGCCACGGCGACCGACCTGGCCGACTACCTGGTCAAGAAAGGCCTGCCGTTCCGCGACGCCCACGAAGCCGTGGCGCATGCGGTGCGCGCCTGCGACCAGGCGGGCTGCGACCTGTCCGAGATGTCGCTCGAGACGCTGCAGGGCTTCTCGCCGCTGATCGAGCAGGACGTGTTCGAAGTCCTGACCCTCGAGGGTTCTGTGGCGGCGCGCGACCACGTGGGAGGCACCGCGCCGAACCAGGTGCGCGCGGCGATCGTGCGCGTGCGCCAGCAGCTGGCAGAGTAAGCTCTCGCCTTTCCGGCGGGCCGGCGCCCTTCGCGTGCCGGCCCGCTTTTCATTTCCACTACCGATTGACGACTCAATGACCGCCCTGCCCGCACGCGACTACGCCGCCTTCCTGTTCGACATGGATGGCACCATCCTCACTTCGATCATCGCCGCCGAGCGCGTCTGGGCCGCCTGGGCGCGCAGCCACGGCCTGGACGTCGACGTCTTCCTGCCGACCATCCACGGCAAGCGCAGCATCGACACGGTGCGCGGCGTCGGCCTGCCCGATATCGACGTGGAAGCCGAGGCGCAGCGCATCACGCTGGCCGAGATTGAGGATGTCGAGGGCATCGAGGCGATCGCCGGCGTGGCGGCTTTCCTCGCCACCCTGCCGGCCGACCGCTGGGCCATCGTCACGTCGGCGCCGCGCGCGCTGGCCGAGGCGCGCATCGCCGCGGCCGGGCTGCCGACGCCGCCGGTGATGGTGGCCGCCGAAGACGTCCAGCGCGGCAAGCCGGCGCCGGATCCCTTCCTGCTGGGCGCCGAGAAGCTGGGCATGCGCCCGCAGGACTGCCTGGTGTTCGAGGATACGCTGGCAGGCCTGCAATCGGCTGAGGCGGCCGGGATGGACAGCATCGTCGTCACCGCCACCCATCACCAGCCGCTCGAGACGAAGGTCACCGGCGTGCCGGATTACGACGACCTGCGCGCCATCCGCACGCCGGAAGGCCTGCTGCGCCTGCAGCGCACGCGGTCCTGAATTGTGCTCCTGCATGATGCTGGACGTGTTTCCATAACAGGAACTACCGCATTGTGGAGATTGGATCATGCAGCGCTACGCGAACCGAAGCGGCCATTCCGGCGTCGTCGCCTATGAACTCGGGGCCGACTCGATCACGGTGAAATTCACGGGCGGCGACCGCTACCTGTACGACACCGACACTACCGGCGCCGACCATATCGCGCGGATGCGCGAACTGGCGCGCGAAGGCCAAGGCCTGTCGACCTACATCAGCCAGCATGTGCGCGACCGTTACGCGCGCAAGCTGGACTGAAGCCAGGCGCTAGGCGTCCCGTTTCGGATAAGGCGTCCCGTCCTTGTGCAGATAGGCGTTCGACGCCTGCTCAAAGCGCATGTCGATGTCCGCATAGGTCACCACGTCGGCCATGTTGCGCGACCCGATCACGAGAAACACGCCCGGTCCCCAGCTGCGGTTGACCAGTTGGTGGCCATTCGGACGCCCGGCCGGGAAAGCAGCGTGGTCGCCCGCGCGCATCACGGTCTCTCCCTCATCCGTGACGAGCACGAGTTCCCCCGAGATGACCGTGACGAATTCGTCCTCGTGCGAGTGCCAGTGGCGCTGCGACGATGCGGCGCCAGGCTGCAGCTCGACCAGGTTGACGCCGAATTGCGTCAGGCCGCCTGCATCGCCCAACGCCTGGCGCGTGCGGCCGTCCACCGCCTCATGAAATGGCGCCGGATAGCCGGTGCCGCTCAACACCGGAATACTGTTCAGATCGAGTCTCGACATCGCACGTCCTTTCGGCTGCCCTGAATGAGTGAGGCGCGCGGTCAGGCGCGCTTCAGTACCAGCGTCAGGATATCGTAGCTCGCCACCAGTTCGTCGCGCTGGTTCGTCACCTGCACGTCCCACGCCACCACGCCCTGTCCCCTGCCCTGCTCATCCGCGCGGTTGCGGTCGACCTTGCGCTTGCAGGTCAGGCGCGCGCGGATGGTGTCGCCGATCGCCACCGGCGCCACGAAGCGCAGGTTGTCCAGGCCGTAGTTGGCCAGCACCGGGCCCGGCGCCGGCGACACGAACAGGCCGGCCGCCGCCGACAGCACGAAGTAGCCGTGCGCGATGCGCTGGCCGAACTGCGTGTCTTTCGCCGCGATCTCGTCGAAGTGCATGTAGAAGTAGTCGCCCGAGACGCCGCCGAAATTGACGATGTCGGCTTCGCTCACCGTGCGGCGGTGCGTCAAGAGAGAATGACCCATCTCCAGGTCTTCGAAGTAGCGGCGGAACGGATGGATCTCGCTTTCCTTGACGGCGCCACCGCGCACGTACTCGCCAGTGACCGCTCCCAGCATGGTCGGCGAACCCTGCACCGCCGCGCGCTGCAGGAAGTGCTTGACGGCGCGGATGCCGCCCAGCTCCTCGCCGCCGCCGGCGCGGCCCGGACCGCCGTGCTTCAGTTGCGGCAGCGGCGAGCCGTGGCCGGTGCTGTCCACCGCGGCTTCACGGTCCAGGATCAGCACGCGGCCATGCGAGGCCGCGGCAACCGGCACCGCATGCGCCGCGATTGCCGGGTCCTTGGTGGCGAGCGTCGTCACCAGGCTGCCCTTGCCGCGCGCGGCCAGCTCCAGCGCTTCGTCGATGTCGCGGTAAGTCATCAGGGTGCTGACCGGGCCGAAGGCTTCCACGTCGTGCACGGCGTCGTTGTCCATGGCGTTGCGGCACAGCAGCAAGGTCGGCGCGAAGAAGGCGCCGCTGGCGACGTTGTCGCCGACCGGATTGAAGCCGTCGCGCGCGCTGAACAGGACCTCGTTGCCGCGCGCGAGCAGCTCGACCCGCTCGCTCACGTCGCGGTGCTGGTCTTTCGAGGCCAGGGCGCCCATGCGCACGCCCTCCACTTTTGGGTTGCCGACCGTGATCTTCGCCAGGCGTTCGCGCAGGCGTGCGCCGACCGCATCGACCAGCGCCTCCGGCACGATCACGCGCCGGATCGCGGTGCACTTCTGGCCGGCCTTGCCGGTCATTTCGCGCGCCACTTCCTTCACGAACAGGTCGAACTCCGGGTCGTCGGGCGTGACGTCCGGCGCCAGGATCGCGCAGTTGAGCGAGTCGGCTTCGGCCGTGAACGGCACCGATGCGCGGATCAGGTTCTGGTTCGAACGCAGCTTGGCGGCGGTGTCGGCCGAGCCGGTGAAGGTGACGGCATCGAAGCCCTGCAGGCGATCGAGCAGGTCGCCGGTGCTGCCGATCACGAGCTGCAGCGCGCCATCGGGCAGCAGATTCGACGCCATCATCATCCTGACCACGGCGTGGGTGAGGTAGCTGGTGGCGGTGGCCGGCTTGGCGATGCAGGGCATGGCCGCCAGGAAGCTCGGCGCGAATTTTTCGAGCAGGCCCCAGATCGGAAAGTTGAAGGCGTTGATGTGCACCGCCACGCCGCCGCGCGGCACCAGGATGTGGGTGCCGGCGAAGCCGCCGCGCTTGCCCAGCGCCATGGCCGGGCCTTCGTGCAGCACGTTCGACGACGGCAGCTCGCGCGAGCCCATGCTGGCATAGGCGAACAGGGTGCCGATGCCGCCTTCGACGTCCACCCAGCTGTCCTGGCGCGTGGCGCCGGTCAGGTGCGAGATTTCATACAGTTCTTCCTTGCGCTCCATGAGGTAGAGCGCCAGCGCCTTCAGGCATTGCGCGCGCTTCTGGAAGTCCAGGCGCATCAGGCTCTTGCTGCCGGTCTTGCGCGCGAAAGCGAGCGCCTCGTCGAAATCGATTTTCTCGGCGTGCGTGTGATAGATCAGCGCGTCGTCGAGGGCGCTGTGCAGCGCGGTGTGCGCTTCCTGGCCGTGCCAGCGGCCGGCGATCAGGCTTTGTAGTGTCGGGATGTCACCCATGTTCTGTCTCCTCGTTTATCTCTTCAGACTCTCGGCTTGTGCATGCCGTCGGCGTCGAATGCGATGCGCTGCCGGTCCGGTTCCACTTCGGTATCCGCCTCGACCTCACGCATGGTCTGCAGCGAGCGCACGGCCAATTCGTGATACTGGCGGGTGCCGAAGCTCTTCCATTGCACGTCCTCGACGGTGAGCTCACGCACGACTTTCGCGGGCATGCCCATCACCATCGAGCGTGGCGGGATCACCATCCCCGCCTTCACGAAGCTCATCGCGGCCACGATCGACTCTTCGCCGACGACCGCCTTGTCCATTACCACCGCGTTCATGCCGACCATGGCGTTGCGCTTGACGCGGCAGCCGTGCAGCACGGCGCCGTGGCCGATATGGCCGTCGACCTCGACCACGGTATCTTCGCCCGGAAAACCGTGCATCACGCAGGTATCCTGCAGGTTGGCGCCCTCTTCCAGGATCAGGCGGCCGAAGTCGCCGCGCAGCGAGGCCAGCGGCCCGATATAGCAGCGCGGGCCGACGATCACGTCGCCGATCAATACCGCCGACGGGTGGACATAGGCGCTCGGATGCACGACCGGACGCACGCCGTCGATTTCGTAAACCTTCACCATCCTTATGTTCTCTCCACGATCAACGCGATGCCCTGGCCGACGCCGATGCACATCGTGCACAGGGCGTAGCGGCCACCCGTGCGGTGCAACTGGTTCACGGCCGTCATCACCAGGCGCGCGCCGGAGGCGCCCAGCGGATGGCCGATGGCGATCGCGCCGCCGTTCGGGTTGACGCGAATGTCGTCGTCCGCCAGGCCGAGGGCGCGCGTGACGGCCAGGCCCTGGGCGGCGAAGGCTTCGTTCAGCTCGATCACGTCCATCTGGTCGAGCGTGAGGCCGGTCTGGGCCAGCAGCTTTTTCACTGCCGGCGTCGGTCCATAACCCATGATGCGCGGCGCCAGGCCAGCGGTGGCCATGCCGACCACGCGCGCGCGCGGGGTCAAGCCGTGGCGGCCGGCGGCTTCGCTCGAGGCCAGCAGCAGTGCGCAGGCGCCGTCGTTCAGGCTCGAGGCATTGCCGGCGCTGACCGAGCCGTCCGGCGTCACCACGCCCTTCAATTTGGCCAGCGCTTCGATGCTGGTGTCGGGGCGCGGCTGCTCGTCGGTGTCGACCACGCGCGACTCGCCTTTCTTGAGGGCCACCGTCACCGGCACAATCTCGTCCCTGAAGAATCCCGCTTCGTTCGCGCGCGCCCAGCGCTGCTGGCTGCGCAGGGCGAAGGCATCCTGGTCGGCACGGGCGATGCCGAATTCGCGCGCCACGTTCTCGGCGGTCTCGGGCATCGAGTCGATGCCGTACTTCGCCTTCATCGCCGGGTTGACGAAGCGCCAGCCGAGGGTCGTGTCTTCGATCTTCGCCGCGCGCGAGAATGCGCTATCGGCCTTGCCCATCACGAACGGCGCCCGGGTCATGCTTTCGACACCGCCGGCGATCACGAGTTGCGCCTCGCCGGCCTTGATGGCGCGCGCGGCGGTGCCGACGGCGTCCATGCCCGAGCCGCACAGGCGGTTGATGGTGTTGGCCGGCACGTCTTGCGGCAGGCCGGCCAGCAGCGCGGCCATGCGGCCGACGTTGCGGTTGTCTTCGCCG
This sequence comes from Massilia sp. UYP32, assembly GCF_050434365.1. NCBI lineage: Bacteria > Pseudomonadati > Pseudomonadota > Betaproteobacteria > Burkholderiales > Oxalobacteraceae > Massilia > Massilia sp. UYP32. The sequence continues at coordinate 27,281 of NZ_JBNDIK010000038.1, read as the reverse complement.
GCCTGGTTGGCGCAGCCGTAGAACAGGTCGTCGACCGCCGTCCAGTCGACATCCTTGTTGCGGGCCATCAGCGCCGCGATCGGCAGCGCGCCAAGATCGTCGGCGCGGATGCTGGACAGGGCGCCGCCGTAGCGGCCGAAGGGGGTGCGGACGGCGTCAACGATGAAGGCGTCGATCATGAAAATCTCCAGTTATGGTTTTGGACGGCGGTCGACCACGCGCCTGGCCTTGCCGGTCAGGGTGCGCTCGATGCCTTGCGGCGGCAGCAGGGTCACGCGGGTGGTCACGCCGACATAGGTCTTGATGCAGTGCTGGAGGTCGCGGCACAGCGCGTCGACGCTGTCCGAAGGCAGGCTTGAATCACGCAGCTCGCCCAGCACCTCGAGCGTGTCGAGATGGCCGTCGCGCGCCACCACCAGCTGGTACTGCGGCGCCAGCGCCGGCATCTTGAGAATCAATTCTTCGATCTGGCTCGGGAACACGTTCACACCACGGATAATCAGCATATCGTCCGAGCGGCCAGTGATGCGGCCCATGCGGCGCATCGCACGCGCGGTCGGCGCCAGCAAGCGGGTCAGGTCGCGCGTGCGGTAGCGGATGATGGGCAGCGCTTCCTTGGTGAGCGAGGTGAATACCAGTTCTCCTTCTTCACCGTCCGGCAGCACTTCGCCGGTGTCGGGGTCGATGATCTCGGGATAAAAATGGTCTTCCCAGATCACGGGGCCGTCCTTGCTCTCGATGCATTCGCTGGCCACGCCCGGCCCCATCACTTCGGACAGGCCATAGATGTCAACCGCATCGATGCCGGCGCGCGCCTCGATCTCGCGCCGCATCGCGTCGGTCCACGGCTCGGCGCCGAAGATGCCGACCTTCAGCGAAGACTGCGCTGGATCGAGACCCTGGCGCGTGAACTCCTCGACGATATTGAGCATGTACGAGGGCGTGACCATGATGATCGATGGCTTGAAGTCGCAGATCAGCTGCACCTGCTTCTCGGTCTGGCCGCCCGACATCGGGATCACGGTGCAGCCCAGGCGCTCGGCGCCATAGTGCGCGCCCAGGCCGCCGGTGAACAGGCCATAGCCGTAGGAGATGTGCACCAGGTCGCCCTTGCGCCCTCCGGCGGCGCGGATCGAGCGCGCCACGACGCTGGCCCAGGTGTCGATGTCGTTCTGCGTGTAGCCGACCACGGTCGGCTTGCCGGTGGTGCCCGACGAAGCGTGCACGCGCACCACCTGCTCGCGCGGCACGGCGAACAGGCCGAACGGGTAGTTGTCGCGCAGCGTCTTCTTCTCGGTGAACGGGAATTTGGCCAGGTCGGCCAAGGTCTTCAGGTCGCTGGGATGCACGCCCGCCTCGTCGAACGCGGCGCGGTAGTGCGGCACGTTGTCGTAGGCGTGCCTGAGCGTCCACTGCAGGCGCTGCAGCTGGAGCGCCTGCAGCTCGTCGCGGCTGGCGCGTTCGATCGGCTCCAGCTCGCCATCAAGCGGAATGCGTTGGACCATCTCGATCTCCTTTATACGTGTTGATTCACGCGTCCAGCGGCACCAGGGTGCCGGCGACGCGGTGCGACTTGCCCCGGAACAGCGCGATCGTGCGCCCGTCCTGGTCCGTCACGGCGACGTCGTAGACGCCGGTCTTGCCCTGCAGCGCCTGCTCCACCGCCTCGGCCACCAGCACGTCGCCGGGACGGCCCGGCGCGAGGTAGTCGATGCTGCAGCCGGCGCCGACGGTATTGAAGTTGTGCGAGTTGCAGGCGAAGGCGAAGGCGCTGTCGGCCAGCATGAAGATGTAGCCGCCGTGGCAGGTGGCGTGGCCGTTGAGCATGTCGTCGCGCACCTTCATCGACATGCGCGCATAGCCGGGGCGGATCTCGAGCAGCTGCATGCCCAGGCCCTGGCTGACCGGATCGCGTTCGTACATCGTGCGGCCGGCCAGTTCGGCCAGCCCTTGTGCGCTACTGTGCATGGAAACGCGCTCCCTGCGGATCGGCAGCCAGCTTGCGGCGCAGCAGCGGCGACACGCGGTAGCGGTCTTCGCCATAGGTGGCGGCCAGGTTGGCCAGCACGGTGACGACCTGGCGCAAGCCGATCGTGTCGGCCCAGGCCAGCGGGCCGCGTGGGTAGTTCACGCCCTTCTGCATCGCAATGTCGACCGCGCGGGCGCTGCACACGCCCTGGTTGACCGCGTCGGCCGCCTCGTTGGCCAGCATCGCCACGGTGCGCATCACGGCCATGCCGGGCACGTCGTCCAGCCGCGTCACCGCGAAACCGGCGGCCTGGAACAGCCCGACCGCGGCCTGCCAGGCGGCGTCGCCGCACTGGTCGGCGCGCGCCAGCGCGATGCGGGTGGCGCCCGCCGGGTCGAGCAGCAAGTCGAACAGGATCGTGTCGCGGTGGCCGTCGGCCTCGGCGCGCTCGGTGGCGCTGCGGCCGTCGGTCAGGTAGATCGCGGCGCCTTCGCAATACAGGCCCGGCGCCGCTTCGATGGCGACCGGTTCCAGGCCGGCGCCGCGCAGGCGACCGGCGACCGCGTCGACCGCACCTCGCGCACCGGCGTAGCGCACTGCCGACGGCTTGCTGCCCGCCGCCTCGGTCTGCGGCGCCGGCTTCGGGACATCGTCGCCATAGCGGTAGAAGCCGCGCCCCGTCTTGCGGCCCAGGAAGCCGGCGCTGACGAGTTCCTGCTGCAGGATCGAGGGCGTGAAGCGCGGGTCGTTGTAATAGGCGGCGAACACCGAGTTGGTGACCGAGAAGTTGACGTCGTGGCCGATCAGGTCCATCAGCTCGAAGGGCCCCATGCGGAATCCGCCGCAGTCGCGCATCACGGCGTCCAGCGTCGCCACGTCGGCGGCTTGCTCGAGCAGCAGGCGCAGGGCTTCGGCGTAATACGGCCGGGCGACACGGTTGACGATGAAGCCGGGCGTCGACTTGGCGTGCACCGGGCTCTTGCCCCAGCTTTCCGCAACGGCGTGGACGACGTTCGCGACGTCGCGACTTGTCGCCAGGCCGCTGATGACTTCGACCAGCGCCATCAGCGGCACCGGATTAAAGAAATGCATGCCGACCAGGCGTTCGGGGTGCTGCAGTTGCGCGCCGATCGCCGTGACCGAGATCGACGAGGTATTGGTGGCCAGGATGCAGTGCCGGCCGACGACGCCTTCCAGCTCGGCGAACAGGGCGCGCTTGGCGTCCAGGTTCTCGACGATGGCCTCGATCACGAGGACGGCGCCGGCGGCTTCCTGCAGTGACGCGATGCGCTTGAGGCGCTCGCGCGCCAGGTCGGATTCGACCGCGCCCATGCGGCCCTTCTCGACCAGCTTCGCATAGGTCTTGCCGATCTCGAGGATGGCCTTGTCGGCGGCGTCAGGCCGGGTATCGAACAGCAGGACCTGGTGGCCGGCGGTGGCCGCGACTTGCGCGATGCCGGCGCCCATGGCGCCGCTGCCGATCACCGCGACCGTGCTGCCTGGAGAGATGGCGTGCATGCTCACTCTCCCTTGAAATGCGGCGTGCGCTTGGCCATGAAGGCGGCGACGCCTTCGCGGTAATCGTGGCTGTAGCCGAGTTCGCGCATCATGCCGGCCTCGAGCTGCAACTGGTCTTCGAGCGAGTTGGCTTGGCTGGCCTGGAAGGCTTTCTTGGTGAAGGCCAGCCCTTTTGTTGGCGCGGCGGCGAAGTGCTCGGCCATCGCCATCGCTTCAATCATCAGGGCTTCGTCGGGCACGCAGCGCCAGATCAGGCCCCACTCCTCGGCCTTCTCGGCGCTGAGCTTTTCGCCCAGCATGGCCAGGCCCATGGCGCGGGCATGGCCGATCAGGCGCGGCAGGTGCCAGGTGCCGCCGGTGTCCGGGATCAGGCCCAGTTTGCTGAAGGCCTCGATGAAGCTGGCCGATCTGGCGGCCAGCACGATGTCGCAGGCCAGCGCCAGGTTGGCGCCGGCGCCGGCGGCCACGCCGTTGACGGCGCAGATGACCGGCATCGGCAGGTTCTTCAGCGTGAGCACCAGCGGGGCATAGAATTTTTCGACCGATTCGCCCAGGTCGACGCTGGGCGCGCCCGGGTCGACGGCGCGGTCGGACAGGTCCTGGCCGGCGCAAAAGCCGCGGCCGGCGCCGGTCAGGACCAGCACGCGGACCGACCTGTCGGCCTGCACGCGTTGCAGCGCATCGCGCACTTCGAGGTGCATGGCCTGGGTGAAGCTGTTCAGGCGGTCGGGGCGGCTCAGCGTCAGGAGCGCGATGCCGTTCTCGATCTTGAACATGATCGATTCATAGCTCATGGTTGTCTCCGTTATCAGGTTCTTATTCGTGGATATCGAAATCGACCACCACCTTGTCGGTGACCGGGAAGCTCTGGCAGCTCAACACGAAGCCGCGCGCCACTTCGTAGTCTTCGAGCGCGTAGTTCACGTCCATTTCGACTTCGCCATCGAGCACCTTGCAGCGGCAGGTCGAGCACACGCCGCCCTTGCACGAGTAGCGCATGTCCAGGCCGGCGCGCAGGCCGGCATCCAGCAGCGATTCCTTGTCCTTGTCCATTGTGAAGCTGGCGGCGCTGCCGTCCATGATCACGGTCACTTCGGTGAGGTGTCGTGCCTCCGCTTGCGCGGCGCGCGGCGTGCGCTCGCGCGCCGGCGCGCTGGCGGCGAACAGTTCGATCCGGATCTGTTCCTTCGGCAGACCCGCTCCCTGCAGCGCGCGCGAAACGCCATGCATCATGTCTTCCGGGCCGCAGATGAAGGCGACGTCGATGTCCTTGATGTCGATCCAGTGACGCAGGAACTGGCTGCACTTGTCTTCGGTGATGCGGCCGTTGAACAGCTCGATGTCCTGCTGCTCGCGGCTCATCACGTACACCAGGCGCAGGCGGCCCATGTACTGGTCCTTCAGGTCGGTCAACTCATCCCGGAAGATCACGCTCGATGAGGCGCGGTTGCCGTAGACGATGGTGAAACGGCTCTGGGGTTCGGCCTGCAGCGTGGTCTTCACGATCGACAGGATCGGCGTGATGCCGCTGCCGGCGGCGAAGGCCAGGTAATGGCGGCTGCTCGTCGCATCGAGCGGCACGTTGAAGTTGCCGCTGGGCGGCATCACGTCCAGCGTGGCGCCGGGCTGCAGGCTGTCGTTGGCCCAGCCCGAGAATACCCCGCCGCTGCAGCGCTTGATCGCCACCCGCAACTGCGCGTCCTGCACGGCCGAGCAGATCGAATACGAGCGGCGCACGTCTTCGCCGTCGATGGTGGTGCGCAGCGTCAGGTACTGGCCCTGGCGGTAGGCGAAGGTGTCCTTCAGCTCGGGCGGGACGTCGAAGGTGACGGCGATGGCGTCGCGCGTCTCGTGCTTCACCTTCGAGACGGTCAGTGGATAGAACTTGCTCATGCTGGCCTCATTGGACAACTCAGTGGCATTTGAAGTAGTCGAAAGGCTCGCGGCAGTCGAGGCACTTGTACAGCGCCTTGCATGGGGTCGAGCCGAACTCGCTGGTCAGTTGGGTGTGCGGCGAGCTACAGTGCGGGCAGGCGACGTCGGGCGCGGCGCGGCGGCGGATGCCGGCGTGCAGGCCGCTGATGTCGATCGCCTGCTGCACCGGCGGCGCGATGCCGTAGCCTTTCAATGCCGCCTTGCCGGCCGCGCTCATCCAGTCGGTGGTCCAAGCGGGCGACAGGCGGCTCTCGATGCGGACATCCTCGATGCCATGCGCGTTCAAGGCTGCGCTGACCGAATCGGCGATCACCTGCATCGCCGGGCAGCCGGAGTAGGTCGGCGTGATCGTGACCACGCATGCCTCGCCTTCCAGGCGCACGGCGCGCACGATGCCGAGGTCGACCACCGAGATGACCGGGATCTCCGGATCGGCGACCTCGCCGAGCCATTCCCACACCTGTTCGACCGAGACGTCGAGCGCGGTCATTACCAGGCCGCTCCGGGATAGGCGCGCTGCAGGAACTGCATCTCGGCCAGGATGAAGCCGAGGCGTTCGCTGTGGCGGCCCTGCTTGCCGCCGCGCTGCATCCAGGCGTCCGGCGACGGCATGGCCAGGGTGGCGTCGGTGAAGACCTCGGCCATGTGGTCGAGGGACTGCTTGCGCAACAGCTCCACCCCCGGCGCCACGCCCTGCTCCACCATCGCGTTGTCGATCTCGTCGTAGAGGAACATCTCGCCGCTGTACATCCACAGCTCGTCGAGCGCGGTCTGCATCATGGCGCGGCTCTGGTCGGTGCCGTCGCCCAGGCGCACCACCAGGTCGCCGCTGCGGCGCAGGTGGTAAGTGACTTCCTTGATCGACTTGGCGGCGATCTCGCGGATGCGCTCGTCGCTCGAGCGGGTCAGGCCGTCCATCAGGAAGTAGTGCCAGGTGTCGAACAGGAACTGGCGCATCAAGGTGTCGGCGTAGCTGCCGTTGGGCTGCTCGACCAGCAGGCAGTTGCGGTACTCGATGGCGTCGCGGAGAAAAGCCAGCCGGTCTTCGTCGCGGCCCCTGCCTTCGAGTTCGCCGGCATACGTCAGCCACATGCGGGTTTGGCCCAGCAGGTCGAGGGCGACGTTGGACAGGGCCATGTCTTCTTCGAGCGCGGGGCCCTTGCCGACCAGCTGGCACAGTTGCTGGGACAGGATCAGGGCGTTGTCGCCCTGGCGCAGCAGGTATTCGAACTTCGCATCCATGACTGCGCTCACAGGTTCTTGACTTCTTCCGGCATCGGGAAGAAGGTCGGGTGGCGGTAGACCTTGCTGTTGGCCGGCTCGAACAGCGACTCCTTATCAAGCGGGCTGCTGGCGACGATGTCGGCGGCGCGCACGACCCAGATCGAGACGCCTTCGTTGCGGCGGGTGTAGACGTCGCGGGCGTTGTTGATCGCCATCTCGGCGTCAGGGGCGTGCAGGCTGCCGACGTGCTTGTGGGCGAGGCCGTGCTGGCTGCGGATGAAGACTTCCCACAGGGGCCATTCTTTGCTCATTGTTGTCTCCATTGTTACGGTATGCCGGCGTGAGTTGGACTATTTTTATGCTGCGGCTTTTTTGGCGGCTTGCTTGTCGGCGTGGGCGACCAGGGCGTCGCGGAACCATTCGCCGTCGTCCCAGGCTTTCACGCGCGTGCGCAGGCGCTCGCGGTTGCAGGGGCCGTTGCCCTTCAGGACGTTATGGAACTCGGACCAGTCGATCTCGCCGAAATCGTAGGAGCCGCGTTCGGCGTTCCATCTGAGGTCGGGATCGGGAACCGTCAGGCCCAGGTATTCGGCCTGCGGCACGGTCTGGTCGACCATGCGCTGGCGCAGCTCGTCGTTCGAGAACAGCTTGATGCGCCAGGCCGTCGATTGCGCGCTGTTGACCGATTCGGCGTCCGACGGGCCGAACATCATCAGGGACGGCCACCACCAGCGGTTCAGCGCATCCTGGGCCATCGCCTTCTGTTCCGGCGTGCCCCTGGCCAGCGCCATCATGATGTCGTAGCCCTGGCGCGCGTGGAAGGATTCTTCCTTGCAGACGCGGACCATGGCGCGCGCATACGGCCCATACGAGCAGCGGCACAGCGGGATCTGGTTGATGATGGCCGAGCCGTCCACCAGCCAGCCGATCGCGCCCATGTCGGCCCAGCTCAGGGTCGGATAGTTGAAGATGCTCGAGTACTTGGCCTTGCCGGCGTGCAGGGCTTGCAGCAGCTCGTCGCGCGAGACGCCCAGCGTCTCGGCGGCGCTGTACAGGTACAGGCCGTGGCCGGCCTCGTCCTGGATCTTGGCCAACAGGACCGACTTGCGCTGCAGGGTCGGCGCACGCGTCACCCAATTGCCTTCCGGGAGCTGGCCGACGATCTCGGAATGCGCGTGCTGCGAAATCTGGCGGATCAGCGTCTTGCGGTACGCTTCCGGCATCCAGTCCTTTGGTTCGATCTTGATCCCGGCGTCGATGCGCGCCTGGAACGCCTGCTCTTCGGCGCTCATGTCCTGTTCTGTGCGGACTTTCTTGAGGCCGGTCTCCACCATCTGTGCGTACATAGCTTCCCCCGTGGTTCTCACCAATTGCAAACCCGTCCAAATCATAATACGATACAAAAAACTTGATGTACACAATAATTTTGAATCATATCGCAGCACCAAAAATTGACCGGAATCATGAAACGACTGTCCAGCACTGAATGGATCGCCCACGACCTGGCCCTCGATCCGCCGCGCCACAAGTCGCTCGTGGTGACCGTGTGCGGCGACACGATCGCGCCGCACGGCGGCGCCTTCTGGCTGGGCAGCATGATCGAGCTGGTGGGCCCGCTGGGCGTCGGCGACCGGCTGGTGCGCACCAGCGTGTTCCGCCTGGTGCAGGAAGGCTGGCTGACGGCCAGCCGCGAAGGCCGGCGCAGCCGCTATGCGATCGAGCCGAAGGCGCTGCCCCGCTTCGAGCGCGCCAACCGGCGCATCTATTCGGCGCCGGGCCTGGACTGGGACGGGCGCTGGACCTTCGTGCTGGCGCCGCATGGCAAGAGCGGCAGCATCGACAGCGAGCTGCGCACCCTGCTGCGCAAGGAACTCGAGTGGGAAGGCTTCGCGATGCTGGCCACCGGCGTGATGGCGCATCCCGCGCCCGAGCGCGACACGCTGCGCGAGATCCTGGCGCGCGCGGACGCCACCGACAAGGTCTTCGTGTGCCAGGTCGACGAGCTGCCCGGCATGGACGCGCGTCCGCTGCCCGAGCTGGTGGGCGACTGCTGGAACCTGAATGCGGTGGTGGGCGCCTATCGCGGCTTCATCGACCGCTTCGCGCCGCTGCCCGACATGCTGGGCAAGGACGACGTGACGCCCGAGCATGCGTTCGCGATCCGCACCCTGCTGATCCACGCCTACCGCCGCGTGCAGTTGCACGACCCGATGCTGCCGCTGGCCCTGCTGCCGCAGCCGTGGCCCGGGGCCGACGCCTATGCGCTGGCGCGCGAGATCTACCGCCTGTGCCACGCGCGCGCCGAGGAGCACGTGCTGGCGATGCTGCGCAAGGAAGACGCGGCGACGCCCGAGGCTGACGCCGCCTATTACGGCCGCTTCGGCGGATTGCGGGACTGAGACCCGGCGCACAAGAGCACGTCCAAAAGCGGGTATCATCGATGCTTTGACGCCTTTCCCAACACAGGACAACACCATGTCTATCAAGATCAGCAGCCAATTCGACGCTGGCGCCATCGAGGTCGTGAACGCCACCAGCGCCAACGCCATCGACCTGAACATCCGCAAGGACTCGCACGCCGACATCATCCAGTGGTTCTACTTCCGCCTGCAGGGCGCGCAGGGCGAAGCCTGCACCATCCGCCTGCTCAACGCCGGCAAGGCCGCCTATCCGGCCGGCTGGGAAGGCTACCAGGCGATGGCGAGCTACGACCGCGTGAACTGGTTCCGCGTGCCGACCACGTTCGATGGCCAGGTGCTCACCATCGAGCACACCCCGGGCATGGACAGCGTCTACTACGCTTATTTCGAGCCGTATTCGTGGGAGCGCCACCTTGAGTTGCTCGACCGCGCCCAGATGTCTGAAAACGTGCGCATGCTCGACCTGGGCTCGACCGTCGACGGCCGCGACCTGAACATGCTGGTGATCGGCGAGCCGGCCGAAGGTAAAAAGAAAGTGTGGGTGATCGCACGCCAGCACCCGGGCGAGACGATGGCCGAATGGTTCGTCGAGGGCATGCTCGACGCGCTGCTCGATCCGGCCCACCCGTTCGGGCGCCAGCTGCTGAAAGAGTCGGTGTTCTACGTGGTGCCGAACATGAACCCGGACGGCTCGGTGCGCGGCAACCTGCGCACCAACGCAGCCGGCGCGAACCTGAACCGCGAGTGGCTCAATCCGAGCATGGAGCGCAGCCCCGAGGTGTTCCTGGTGCTGCAGAAGATGCACGAGACCGGTGTCGACCTGTGCCTGGACGTGCACGGCGACGAAGGCCTGCCCTATGTGTTCGTGGCCGGCAGCGAATCGCTGCCGAACTTCACGCAGGAGCAAGGCGAAGCGCAGGACCGCTTCATCGCCGACTTCAAGATCGCCAGCCCGGACTTCCAGGACGTGCACGGCTACGGCGCCACGCCGTACACCGCAGAAACCCTGACCATGGGTTCGCCGCACATCACCCACGCCTTCGGCTGCCTGTCGCTGACGCTGGAACTGCCGTTCAAGGACAACGCCAACGATCCGGATCCGCAAGTCGGCTGGGATGGCGCCCGCAGTGCGCGCCTGGGCGCGGCGGTGCTGCAGCCGGTGCTGAACGCGATCCGCGCGATCAAGTAAGCACGCCCCACTGTCGCGACGACGCCCCGCATGGCGGGGCGTTTTTTATTGGCGCCAGGGTCAGAGCGCCGCGCCGAACGGGGCCAGGCGCATGGCAGATACCGACCGTCTGCAGGGCGATCAGGAGCGCGACCGGCCTGGCCCACAGTCCCCCGCCAGCTCAGGCGGATCTAGCCGGCCATCGGATCGGCCATCGACCCGTGCGGGATGCCCAGCGCCTTGGGCAGGCCGTGGGTGAACATGGCGATGCCGAAGACGCAGCGCAGCAGGGCAATCCCGCACGGCGGAGCGTTCAGAGTGCGACGCCCAGATGGGTGTTGACCCAGGCGTTCGCATCCGCGCTGCTGTCGAAGTGCAGGGTCGCGATCGCGGTTTTATCGGGTGCCAGGAAGGTGGCGTACACCTTGCGGCTGTCCGCGCCGCCCGAGCTGAGCAGGTCGGATTGCGGGGCCAGCTCGACGGTGGCCACCAGGTCGAGATTGAGCAGCACCGTCTTGGGGCTGCTTTCCTTGTCGATGCGGACGAATCGGCCCATGGCGCTCTCCTCTTCAGTTGCCGGCCACGACCATCTTCTCGATCAGGATCGAGCCGGTGGTCTTGTTGCCGCGTACGAGGGTGTCGTTACCGACGGCAACGATTTGCTGGAACATCTCACGCATATTGCCGGCGATGGTGATCTCTTCGACCGGATACTGGATGACGCCGTTCTCGACCCAGTAGCCCGACGCGCCGCGCGAATAGTCGCCGGTCACGTAGTTGACGCCCTGGCCCATCAGCTCGGTGACCAGGAGGCCCGTGCCGAGTTTGCGCAGCATGCCTTCGAAATCGTCGCTGCGGCGGGTGTCCCTGGAGACGATCTCGAGATTGTGCGAGCCGCCGGCATTGCCGGTGGTTTGCATGCCCAGCTTGCGCGCCGAGTAAGACGACAGGAAGTACCCCTGCAGCACGCCGTCGGCGATCACCTTGCGGCGCACGGTCTTGACGCCCTCTTCGTCGAACGGCGCCGAGCCGACCGCGCCGATCAGGTGCGGGTCTTCGACGATCTGGATGTGCGACGGGAACACCTGCTTGCCCAGGGTATCGAGCAGGAAGGTCGACTTGCGGTACAGCGCGCCGCCCGACACCGCTTGCACGAAGGCGCCCAGCAGGCCGGCGGCCAGCGGCGCCTCGAACAGCACCGGGCAGGTGCGGGTATTCAGTTTGCGCGCGTTCAGGCGCGCCAGCGCGCGCTCGGCGGCGTAGCGGCCCACTTTCTCGGGCTTGGCCAGTTCCTTGGGATTGCGCGACGAGGTGTACCAGTCGTCGCGCTGCATCTGATTGCCCTTGCCGGCGATCGGCGCCACCGAGATCGTGTGGCGCGAGAATGGATAGCCGCCGATGAAGCCGCGCGAGTTGGCGCCGACGAAATGCGATTGCTGGACGTAGACGCTGGCGCCTTCGCTGTTGGTGATGCGCTTGTCGACCTCGAAGGCGGCGTTTTCGCAGCGCTTGGCCAGCTCCACCGCTTCTTCGGTGCTGATCTGCCACGGGTAGAACAGGCGCAGGTCGCGCGGCGCGAGCTCGAGGAGATCGGCATCGGGCAGGCCGGCGCAATCGTCCTCGGCGGTGAAACGAGCGATGTTGGCCGCCGCCTCGACGGTCGCCTTGAGCGAAGAGGTCGAGAAATCGGAGGTGCTGGCATTGCCGCGGCGCTGGCCCACATAGACGGTGACGCCCAGGCCCTTGTCCTTGTTTTGCTCGATCGTCTCGATATTGCCTTTACGCACAGAAACCGACAAACCGCTCCCTTCGCTGATCTCGACCGAGGCGTCGGTCGCGCCCTGCTCGCGGGCGAACGCCAGCACGTCGCGCGCCAGCTGTTTGAGCTGATCCTGGGTGTGGGTAAAAGCGTTGTCGTTCATAGGTGTTTTTCGTGGCAGGCCCTAAAACAGTTATCATAGCAGCCGTTTACAGTTTTCACTGATCGGCCCCGCGCCAATCAAATCCATTCATATCATGCCTAATCCAAATCGCGGCTCGGTCGGCTTCCAGTCGAACGAGTTCGAACCCGAATACGACCGTCCTTCCAAGTCGGAACTCAAGCGCCAGTCGAACGAGCTGCAAAAGCTCGGCGAGCAACTGGTCGACGCGCCGCGCGACCGCGTCAAGCGCGTGCCGATGCCGGAAGACGTGCGCGATGTCATCCTCGAAACCCAGACCATCACCAACCACGAAGGCCGCCGCCGCGCCCTGCAGTTCGTGGGCAAGAAGATGCGCACCCTGGACGAGGAAGAAGTCGCCGCCATCCAGCGCGCCATCGACAGCTGGAAAGGCGCCTCGAAGTCCGAGACCGCCGCCCTGCACGCGCTCGAGCGCCGCCGCGAGAAGCTGCTGGCCGACGACAAGGCCCTGACCGTCCTGCTCGAAGAAAATCCCGAGCTCGACGTCCAGCACCTGCGCACCCTGATCCGCAACGCGCGCAAGGAAGTGGCCGAATCCAAGCCGCCGAAAGCCTACCGCGAGATCTTCCAGATCCTGAAGGACCTGAGCAAGAAGAAGAAAGCCGACGCCGACGCCGAAGAAGAAGGCAACGATGACGAATCCGACGACGAGTAATCAGGAGTTGGTGATCGGCCTGGTGTCGGTTTCCGACCGCGCCAGCGGCGGCGTCTACGAAGACAAGGGCATCCCGGCGCTGAACGAGTGGCTGGCGGGAGCGGTCACCACGCCATTTCGCGTCGAGACGCGACTGATCCCCGACGACCGCGCCAGTATCGAAGCGACCCTGGTCGACCTGGTGGACAGCGCACGCTGCCACCTGGTGCTGACCACCGGCGGCACCGGTCCGGCGCGGCGCGACGTCACACCCGAGGCCACGCTGGCGGTCGCCACCAAGGAGATGCCCGGCTTCGGCGAGCAGATGCGCCAGATCAGCCTGCGCTTCGTGCCGACCGCGATCCTGTCGCGCCAGACCGCGGTGATCCGCGAAACGGCGGACCACGCGGCCCTGATCATGAACCTGCCCGGCCAGCCGAAGTCGATCAAGGAAACCCTCGAAGGGCTGAAGGACGACGCCGGCAACGCGGTCGTCGGCGGCATCTTCGCGGCCGTCCCCTACTGCATCGACCTGATCGGCGGCCCGTACATGGAAACCAATCCGGCGGTGAGCAAGACTTTCCGCCCCAAATCGGCATTGCGTCCGCCTGTCGCCTAACTGAAGGAAGCCATGAGCCAGCTGCTTGAGCATATCGAGATCGAAACCGCACCGAACCCGTCCATTGCCATCGTCTGGCTGCACGGCCTGGGCGCCGACGGCAACGACTTCGTGCCGATCGTGCGCGAACTGGACTTGTCGGGCCTGCCCGGCATCCGCTTCGTGTTCCCGCATGCGAACACGATGCCGGTCACGATCAACGGCGGCTACGTGATGCGCTCGTGGTACGACATCGTCGCCACCGACCTGGTCCGGCGCGAAGACGAAGCCGGCCTGCGCGCCTCGCAGCTGCAGGTCGAGGCGCTGATCGCGCGCGAAAAGGCGCGCGGCATCCCGGCCTCGCGCATCATCCTGGCCGGCTTCTCGCAGGGCTGCGCGATGACCTTGCAGACCGGCCTGCGCCACCCGGAACCGCTGGCCGGCATGATGTGCCTGTCGGGCTACCTGCCGCTGGCGGGCGTGGCCGGCGCCGAGCGCATTGACGCCAGCCTGGCCACGCCGATCTTCATGGCGCATGGCGTGCAGGATCCGGTGGTGCCGTTCGCGCGCGCGGAAGATTCGCGCAAGGTGCTCGAGTCGCTCGGCTACCAGGTCGAGTGGCATGCCTACCAGATGCAGCACACGCTGTGCCTGGAAGAGGTGCAGGACATCGCCAAGTGGATTCGCAAGGTCGTCGCCTGACACCCGGCTCCATCGGCGGCGCGGTCACGTCGACAGCGCCGCCTCCACCGCATCGCTCAGGCGCGACACGATCTCGGACAGATCCGCCGGCGTCGCAATGAACGGCGGCGCCAGCAGCACATGGTCGCCGTGCTGCCCATCGATCGTTCCCCCCATCGGATAGACCAGCAGGCCGCGCGCCATCGCCTCGGCCTTGATCGCCGCGTGCAGCTTGCGCTCGGGCGCGAACGGCTCCTTGGTCTCCCGGTCGCGCACGAACTCCAGCGCCAGCAGCAGCCCGCGGCCGCGGATGTCGCCGACATGCTCGTGCACCCCGAACACGTCGCCCAGCATGCGGCGCAGCACCGCGCCGCGGCTGCGCACCCGCGCCAGCAGGTCGTCGCGCTCGATCACCTGCTGCACCGCCAGCGCCGCGGCGGCCGCGACCGGATGGCCGATATAGGTGTGCCCGTGCTGGAACATGCCGCTGCGGCTGCGCAGGCATTCGACGATCGCCTTGTGCGCCAGCACCGCGCCGATCGGCTGGTAGCCGGCGCCCAGGCCCTTGGCCACGGCCACGATGTCGGGCGCCACGCCGTCCTGCTCGATCGCGTACATGGTGCCGGTGCGGCCCATGCCGCACATGACTTCGTCGGCGATGAACAGGATGCGATGACGGTCGCAGATCTCGCGCACGCCCTGGAAATAGCCCGGCGTGGGCGGAATCGCGCCGCCGGTCGCCCCCACCACCGGCTCGGCCACGAAGGCGATGATGTTCTCGGGGCCGGCGCGCAGGATGGTGGTCTCCAGTTCGTCCAGCAGGCCGGCGGTGTAGTCGTCGACGCTGACGCCGTCGGCGCGGCCTCGGTACTCGTAGCAGGCCGACACCCGCAGCGCATCCTTCAACAGCGGGGCGAAGGCGCGCCGCCGCCACTCGTTGCCGCCCACGCCCAGCGCGCCCAGCGTGTTGCCGTGATAGCTCTGGCGCCGCGCCAGGAAGCGGGTGCGCTGCGGTTCGCCCATCTCGACCCAGTACTGGCGCGCCAGCTTGAGCGCGGTCTCCATCGCCTCGGAGCCGCCGGAGACGAAATAGACGCCTCCCATGTCTTCCGGCCCGCCCTCGACCAGGCGCGCGGCCAGTTGCTCGGCCACGTCGGTGGTGAAGAAGGCGGTGTGGGCATAGGCGCAGCGGTCGATCTGGCGGTGCATGGCGGCGATCACGTCCGGGTGGCCGTGGCCCAGCGAAGAGACGGCGGCGCCGCTGCTGGCGTCGATATAGGTCTTGCCGTTGGTGTCGCGAAGCACGATGCCTTCGCCGCCGGCCGCGAGGGGCGGCACCTGGCGCAGGCTGCGGTGGATGATGTGGCTCATGAAAGCTTACCTCCGATCTCCGATAGGGACGACACTTGACGATAAGCGCGGGAGGGTCGGCTTCTTTTGATTTTTAGCGCAGGCCGTGCGAATATTTTCTTGGGATCACTATTGGAACAACACATGAGCGAGCGCCTGGGCCCCATTCCCGACCATGAACTGAACGACGCCCAGCGCGCCGCCGCGCGGGAAATCGTCGCCGGCCCGCGCGGCGCCGTCTACGGCCCCTTCGTGCCGCTGCTGCGCAGTCCCGAGCTGATGAGCCATGCGCAGCGCATGGGCGAGTACCTGCGCTACCGCAGCGCGATCGGGGTGCGCCTGTCGGAGCTGGCGATCCTGGTCACGGCGCGCCAGTGGGACCAGCAGGTGGAGTGGGCGATCCATGCGCCGATCGCGGCCCAGGTGGGAATTCCGTCGTCGGTCATCGCGGCCATCGCGGCGCGCGAGCGGCCGGGCGACATGCTGGTGGACGAGGCGGTGGTGCACGACTTCTGCATCGAGCTGCACGAGCACAAGGCGGTGTCGGACCGGGTGTATGCCGACGCGCTCGCGCTGTTCGGCGATCAGGGCGTGGTCGACCTCATCGGGATCAACGGCTACTACACCCTGCTCGCGATGGTGATGAACACGGCGCGCACCAGCGTGCCCGAGGAGGGCGCGTGGCGCATGCCGGATTAGGGTTGAAGGTGTACTTGGACCCCCGCCTTCGCGGGGGCGACGCTTATTTCGGAAACGCCACCACTTCGGCCTGCTGCTCGCCCAGGCCCGCGATTCCCAGGCGCAGCTGGTCGCCCTTTTTCAGGAAGCGCTGCGGCGAGCGGCCCATGCCCACGCCCGGCGGGGTGCCGGTGGTGATGATGTCGCCCGGCTCCAGTGTCATGAAGCGCGACACGTAGCTGACGATCTGCGCCACGCTGAAGATCATGCTGCCCGTGTTCCCGGTCTGCATGCGCTTGCCGTTCAGTTCCAGATACAAGTCGAGGTCTTGCACGTCGTAGATCTCGTCGCGCGTGACCAGGAAGGGGCCGACCGGGCCGAAGGTGTCGCAGCCTTTGCCTTTATCCCACTGCGAGCCCATCTCGAACTGGAAGGCGCGCTCCGAGACGTCGTTGACCACGCAGTAGCCGGCCACGTACTTCAGCGCTTCTTCTTCGCTCACGTACTGTGCGCGGGTGCCGATGATGACGCCCAGTTCGACTTCCCAGTCGGTCTTCTTCGAGCCTTTCGGCAGCACGATCGCATCGTCAGGGCCGTTCAGGGAGCTGGTCGCCTTGGTGAAGAACACCGGCTCGCTCGGGGTGATGGATTTGGTTTCGGCGACGTGGTCGGCGTAGTTCATGCCGATGCCGATGAATTTGCCGACGCCCTTGACCGGCACGCCCAGGCGCGGATTGCCGCGCACCAGCGGCAGGGTCTTGTGGTCGATCTTCGCCAGCTTGCGCAGCGCCTTGTCGCCCAACACCGACGCATCGATGTCGTCGATGATGCCGGACAGGTCGCGCAGGCGGCCCTCTTCGTCGAACAGGCCCGGCTTCTCTTTGCCCGGGCGGCCATAGCGCACCAATCTCATGATTCTTCCTCGGTCGTGAACGCGCGGACCGTGGCGGTCCGCGTCAAACCGGCGATGATACCAAGGATCGGCTATTGAAGGATCGGCTATTGAAGGATCGGCTATTGACTGAGCAGATAGGCGCTGATGTCGATCGCATCGCGCTCGCTCACGCCCATGTTCGGCATCGCGTTGTCCGGATCGATCGCCTGCGGATCCATGATCCAGCGCACCAGGTTGTCCTGGGTATTGGGCACCTTGCCGGCGATGTAGCGGCGCTCGGCCATGTCGCCGAGCGGACGGCCGACGTACACCTTCGAGCCGGCGATGCTCGGCACCGTATGGCAGGAGTGGCAGGCGTACTGGGTCAGCGCGATCTTGCCGCGTTCGGGGTCGCCCTGGATGCCGGGCGCCGGCCGCGTCGGGCCGCAGGCCGCCAGCAGCACGGCGAGCGCCATCATGGCCGGGATGCGTGCTGCGCTCATGGCTGCTCTCCTTGCGTAACGGTTGCGGGTGCGTCCCCGGGCGCCGTCATGCGCCGGAAATCGTCCGTCGTCATGTTCGGCATGGCCGACACGAACGCCACCACCGCCCAGATATCGTTGTCGCTCAGGTGATATTCCCAGGCCGGCATGCCGCTCATCTTGATGCCGTTGCGCGTGATCCAGTACAGCTCGCGCGTTTCCCAATTGAGGTCGGCGTCCACCAGCGGCCCGGGCACCGGCTGCATGCTCATGCCCTGCTGGAGCGGCGCGACGCCCGGCCCGCCGTGGCACTGGATGCAGTTGGCCCCGTAGACGGCGGCGCCGCGCCGCACCTGCTCCGGCGCGCCAAGTCCGGCGGGCACCTGGATGTCGCGCGCATGGTTCTGCACCGAGTACTGCAGGCCTTCCTCGAACACGGTGTAGATCAGCGGGTAGTGCTGCGCGGTCGCGGCGATATTGTAGAAACCGCCGCGCAGGACGATCAGGCCGATGACGGCGCCGATCAGCCCTGCCCCCAGCAGGGTCAGCACCATGGTCTTGACGATAAGTCGTGCGCGATTGGATAGCATAACCTAGGGCGTTCAGTTAAAAAAATGACATCTAATTTCTTGTATTATAAAAGCCACTGCTTTTTCACGAAAAACCAACCGTGCGCATGAATATCTGTCAATACGGCCGTCCTTTCCTTTTACGCGCCAGCGCCATGCTGCTGTGCGCGCTGCTGGCGAGCGGCTGCGGCAGCCAGGACAAGCCGAGCCGTGTCGAAGGGGGCGATCCGGAGCGCGGTCGCCTGCTGGCCCAGCAATACCAGTGCGCGGCCTGCCATTTCATTCCCGAGGTGCAGGGCACGAACGGCGACGCCGGTCCGTCGCTGCAGTACATGGGCCGCCTGAGTTATATCGCAGACAGCATCCCGAACCAGCCCGAGAACATGGTCCGCTTCCTGCGGAACCCGCCCGCGGTCAAGCCCGGCACGCTGATGCCGGCGCTCGGCATTTCCGAAGAAGAGGCGCGCCATATGGCGGCCTTCATGTACACCCTGAAATGAACGACCTGCAATCCGTCCTCCATCCGGCCGGCGCCGACGCCGCCATCATCCACCAGTTCAGCTGGGTGCTGTTCGTCGGCGGCACGCTGATCTTCATCTTCGTGATGGCCTTGCTGACCCTGGCCATGCGGCGCCAGGCGCGCCCGATCCGGCCCGCCATCTGGATCTTCGGCGCCGGCATCGCCTTCCCGGTCGTGGTGCTCACCGCCCTCCTGGCCTGGAGCACCTGGCGCAGCGCGCAGCTGGCGCCGCAGACCTCGCACGATGCGCTGACGATCTCGGTCACCGGCAAGATGTGGTGGTGGGAGGTGCGCTACCGCGACCCGGCCACCAATCGCGAGATCATCAGCGCCAATGAGATCCACATCCCGGTCGGCGAATCGGTCTACCTTGGATTGACCGCGTCCGACGTGATCCACAGCCTGTGGGTGCCGTCGCTGGCCGGCAAGCGCGACATGATCCCGGGCCGCGTCACCGGCCTGACCCTGCGCGCCGACAAGCCGGGCGTGTATCGCGGCCAGTGCGCCGAATACTGCGGCGAGCAGCACGCGCGCATGGCCTTCCACGTGATCGCCCTGCCGCGTCCGGAATTCGACGCCTGGCTGGCGCGCCAGGCGGCGCCAAGCCTGCCGGCCGACACCACCGTGCTGCAGCGCGGCCGCGAGGCCTTCCTGGCGCAGCAATGCCAGGCCTGCCACACGATCCGCGGCGTCACCGACGTGCCGCCGTTCTCGGAGCAGGCAAGGATCGCCGACACCTCGCTCCTGGGGCCCGACCTGACCCACGTCGGCAGCCGCCGCGAGATCGCGGCCGGCACCCTGCGCAACCACCGCGGCACGCTGGCCGGCTGGATCGCCGACCCGCAAGCCATCAAGCCGGGCGTGTTCATGCCGCCTTCACAAGACCTGGACGGCGAAACCCTGCGCGCGCTGGCCACCTACCTCGAGCACCTGAAATGACGACGCGCGACGACGCTTTGCCGAATCCCCTGCCCCGCCCACCGCTGGAGCTGACCCGCCTCGAACAGATCTGGGAAACGCCCAGCGGCTGGCGCTTCTTCAAGTCGGTCAACAACACCAATATCGGCCTGATGTACATCGGGACGGCGATCCTGTTCTTCATCCTGGCCGGCATCCTGGCCCTGATCATGCGGGTGCAGCTGGCGGTGCCGGACAACGACCTGGTGGCCGCCAGCACCTACAACCAGATCTTCACGATGCACGGCACCGTGATGATGTTCCTGTTCGCGATCCCGATCGTCGAGGCGATCGCGGTCTACCTGCTGCCCAATATGCTGGGCGCGCGCGATCTGCCTTTCCCCCGATTGTCGGCCTACGCCTTCTGGGCCTATGCCTTCGGCGGCCTGGCCTTCTTCTGCACCCTGTTCTGGGGCCTGGCGCCGGACGGCGGCTGGTTCATGTATCCGCCGCTGACCGGCATGAAGTATTCGCCCGGCCTGAACGCCGACTTCTGGCTGCTGGGGATCGGCTTCATCGAGATCTCGGCGATCGCCGGCGCGATCGAGCTGATCGTCGGCATCCTGTTCACCCGCGCGCCGGGCATGACCCTGCGCCGCATGCCGGTGTATGCCTGGGCCATGCTGGTGGTGGGCGTGATGATCATCATCGCCTTCCCGGCCGTGATCGCCGGCACCGCGCTGCTCGAACTCGAGCGCGCCTTCAACATGCCGATCTTCGATGCCGAGCGTGGCGGCGACCCGCTGATCTGGCAGCACCTGTTCTGGTTCTTCGGCCACCCCGAGGTCTACATCATCTTCCTGCCGGCTGCCGGCATGATCTCGACCATGATCCCGACCATCGCCCAGAACCGCCTGGTGGGACGGCGCGTGATCGTGGTGGCGCTGGTCGGCGTCGGCATCTTCAGCTTCGGCCTGTGGGCCCACCACATGTTCACCGCCGGCCTGGGCGTGCTCGAGATGAGCCTGATCTCGGCGGCCAGCATGGCGGTGGCGATCCCCACCGGCATCCAGGTGTTCGGCTGGATCGCCACCTTATGGAGTGGCCGCATCAAGCTGAATGCTCCTACTCTATTCATGCTCGGCTTCATGTTCATCTTCGTGCTGGGCGGGCTGACCGGCGTGATGGTGGCCGTGATCCCGTTCGACTGGCAGGTGCACGACACCTATTTCATCGTCGCCCACCTGCATTACGTGCTGATCGGCGGCATGGTGTTCCCGGTGTTCGCCGCCATCTATTACTGGCTGCCGCTCATCAACGGCAACCAGATG
This sequence comes from Massilia sp. UYP32, assembly GCF_050434365.1. Lineage (NCBI taxonomy): Bacteria > Pseudomonadati > Pseudomonadota > Betaproteobacteria > Burkholderiales > Oxalobacteraceae > Massilia > Massilia sp. UYP32. The sequence continues at coordinate 6,472 of NZ_JBNDIK010000038.1, read as the reverse complement.
TCGGAGCGCTGGGCCAAACCGATCTTCTGGCTGCTGTTCGGCGGCTTCAACATCACCTTCTTCCCGATGCACATCACCGGCCTGTACGGCATGCCGCGCCGGGTCTATACCTACTCGCACGAGATGGGCTGGGATTGGCTGAATATGCTCTCGACCATCGGCGCCTTCATGTTCGCCCTCGGCATTGTGGCCATGATCGTCGACGCCACCCGCACCCTGCGCCGGCCAACCAAGGAAGTCGGCAATCCGTGGAACGCGGCGACGCTCGAGTGGCTGCCGTCCGAGGACTACGGCAACCGCAGCATCCCGATCGTCACGTCCGACGATCCGCTCTGGGACCAGCCGACCCTGTCGAAGGAAGTCGAAGAAGGCCGCCACTACCTGCCCAATACCGTCACCGGCCGCCGCGAGACGATCGCCACCAGCCCGGTGAGCGCGACGCCCAACTACCTGATGATCCTGCCCGGCGACAGCTGGCTGACCGTGATCGGCGCCGCCGGCACGGCCGGCTTCTTCCTGCTGCTGACCGTGAAGGCGATGGTGCTGGCCTCGATTTGCGGCGTCATCGCCGTCGCCTGCATCATCGGCTGGCTGTGGCAATCGGACCGCAGCGTCAACATGACCCACGCCCCGATCGGCGGCGGCATCAAGCTGCCGATCGGCGCGGTCGGCGTCGCCTCGCATTCGTGGTGGGGCACCTTCATCATGCTGATCGTGATCTACGGGATCTTCTGGTCTTTCGCCTACACCTACATCCACACCTCGATGCGGCTCGAGATCTGTCCGCCGCCGGGCGCCTCGCTGCCCGATGGAACGTACACCATCGCCGCCGCCGCCCTGCTGCTGCTTGGCTCCGCCCTGGTCTGGTTCAGTGGCCGCCTGAAGGGCCACGGCATGGCCTGGACGACACTCGCGGCGCTGGCCTGCACCACGGCCGCCTTCCTGGTCGACGTGCACAGCTGGCGCCTGGTGCATCTCGATGGCACCAAGGATGCCTGGAACGCCTCGATCGCGATCATGCTCGGCTTCCAGGGCGTGATGCTGTTCGTGCTGCTGCTGGCCGCGCCCTACCTGTGCGTGCGCGCCTGGCGCGGCCTGGTCAAGCCCGAAAACCGCGCCACGCGCGACAATATCGCGCTGATCTGGCATTACGTGACCCTGCAGGGCATCACCGCCATGGTGGTGATCCGCGGCCTGCTGCTGGTGATGGATTGAACATGGACGACCGATTCTTCCGGCGCGCCACGCGCGCCTCGCTTCCCCTCCTGGCCTGGGCCGCGCACTTCGGCTTCAGCTATATCGTGGCTGCGGCCCAGTGCACGCCGGGCGCCTGGCGGCCGGAAGGGCCGAACCCGTGGCTGCTGGGCGGCGCCACGCTGCTGGCGCTGGCCGTGTGCGTATGGAGCGGCGCCGCCGCCGGCAAGCGCCTGCGGCAGGGGTCGACCGAGTTCGTGGATTACGTGGCGGCGGCCAGCGCGGTGCTGGCCTTCGTGGCGATCGCGTGGACCGGGATGCCGGTCCTGCTGGTCAGTGGATGCGCCTGACGGCGCATCAACCGGCGTCCGGCGCCACGCGCCAGATCACGTTGCCGACGTCGTCGGCCACCAGCACCGCGCCCTTCCTGTCGACCGCGACGCCGACCGGCCGGCCATGGGCCTCGCCATCCTGGTTGACGAAGCCGGTCAGCATGTCGACCGGTTTGCCGTTCGGCCGGCCATCCTTGAACGGCACGAACACGACGTTGTAGCCCGAGCGCGGCTTGCGGTTCCAGGAGCCGTGGTTGCCGACGATGGCGCCATTCCTGTACTGCCCCGGCAGCAGCGATCCTTCGTAGAAGGCCAGGCCCAGCGCCGCCACGTGGGCGCCCAGCGCGTAATCCGGCACGATCGCCTTTTCCACCAGGTCGGGACGCGGCGGCTTGACGCGCGCGTCGACGTTCTTGCCGAAGTAGCTGTACGGCCAGCCATAGAAGCCGCCGTCCTTCACCGAGGTCAGGTAGTCCGGCACCAGGTCGCTGCCGATCAGGTCGCGCTCGTTCACCACGGTCCACAACACGCCGGTCTCGGGCTGCCAGGCCATGCCGTTCGGATTGCGCAGGCCCGACGCGAACACGCGCGTCTTGCCGCTGGCGAGGTCGATCTCCAGGATCGCGGCCCGGTCCTTCTCCTGGTCCATGCCGTTCTCGGCGACGTTGCTGTTCGAGCCCGTGGTCGCGTACAGCTTCGTGCCGTCCTTGCTGGCGATGATGTTCTTGGTCCAGTGGTGGTTCAGCGGACCGCCCGGCAGCGGCGCCACCTGCTGCGGTTTGTCGAGGATTTCGGTCACCCCCTCCTTGTACGGAAAGCGCACCACCGCATCGGTATTGGCCACGTACAGCGTGTCGCCCACCAGCGCCATGCCGAACGGCGAATTCAGGTCTTTCAGGAACACGCGCTTCAGCTCGGCCACGCCGTCGCCATCGGCGTCGCGCAGCAGGCTGATACGGTTCGCGCTCGGCACGCCGGCGCCGGCGCGCGCCATGACCTTGCCCGTCACCCAGTTGCCGATGCCGCTCTTCGCCGGACGCTGCGGCGCGTTGGTCTCGGCCACCAGCACGTCGCCGTTCGGGAGCACATAGACCCAGCGCGGATGGTCGAGCGCGGTGGCAAAGGCGTTCACCGCCAGGCCGGGCGCCGGGACCGGCGTCGTGTTCGCCGGCCAGCCTTTGGCCGGGGCAATGTGGACGGTCGGGATCAGGGTCTTGTTCGGCTCCTTCAGGGTCGGCTGCGAACCCATGTCGGCGCCGGCCGGCAAGGTCGATTTGTCGCCGCAGGCGGCCAGCAGGAGCATGGCGCCTGCGCACATGAACGGGAGTGGTTTGCGCATGACTTTCCCCAAGAGTATGGACTGGGGAAGTGTATATGACAAAGCCACCCATGCACGTTACGGCTGAGAACGCTCAGCCGTGCGCCGGCGCGCGAACCGCCACAGGCCGGGCAGCTGGATCGCCACCAGCAGGGCGAACGCGGCGCGATAGGCTTCCGGCGGCGCGCGGCCGAGCAGGTCGGGCTGCCACAGGCCGATCACCAGCCCGAAGCCGGCCTGCACCAGGAAGGCGCCGATGAAGATCAAGAGGTTCAGGAAAGTCGCGGCGCGTCCCGTCAATTCGCGCGGCATCGACTGCGCCACGATGGCGTACTCGATGCCGGTGATCGTGCCCACCAGCGTGAACATCACCGACAGCATCGCGACACCGGGCCGGTAGCCGATGACCATGGCCGCCTGCACCAGCACGAAAAACGTGATGCCGGCCGCCGCCACGTCGAGCGGCGGCATGCCGCGCCGCCCGGCCCATTCGGTGACCATGCCGACCGCGATCGCGCCGAACACCACCGCCGCCATCCCCAGGTAGAGCAGATAGGCGACCGCGGGCTCGGGGTAGCGCCCCACATCGGACAGCCAGCGCCCGACCCACAGGCCCTGCACGCCGAAGAACACCGCATGCGGGATCAAGACCAGCGAGGCGACCGCGCGAAAGCTCGGCGCGCGCCAGACTTCGCGCAGGGCCGGCAGCAGCGGACCGCGCTGCGCGGCCGGGCCCTCGGCCTTCGGATACAGCAGCGCGATCAACAACCCGGTGCAGGCCACCAGCGCCGCCAGCAGGCAGAACAGGCCGCGCCAGTCGGTGTATTCCAGCACGGCGCGCACCGGCATGGTGGCGCTGGCGGCGCCCATGCCGCCGACCGCGATCAGGTAGCCGTGCACCGACGGCAGCCGGTCCGGCGCGATCCAGGTGGAGATCGCCTTGACCGCCGCCATGAAGCAGCCGCCCAGGCCGCAGCCCATGATGGCGCGCGCCGCCAGCAGGCCATAAAAGCCGCTGCAGTTCGCGAACAGCAGCGCGCCGCAGGACGCGAGCAGCATCATCGCCACCTGCACCCGGCGCGGCCCGTAGCGGTCCAGCGCCATCCCGACCGGCAGCTGGACCAGGGCGAAGGCGAAGAAGAAGGCGCTGGTCAGCAGTCCGAGCTTGCTAGGGGTGAGCGCCAGCGCTCCCACCAGGTGCGAGGCCAGCACCGCGTTCACGTTGCGCAGCAGCGAAGACAGGAAGTGCCCCAGCGCGAACGGCAGGAACACGTAGAAGAACACCCCCACGCCGGACAGGCGCAGGGGCGCTACGGACGCCAGGGCGCCTGGTTGCATCGTCGGACCCGCGCCTGGCATCAGGCCGCGTCGGGCTGGGCTTCGCCGCGCTGGCCGGCCGGCACCAGCGGGATCACCCGTCCGCCGGGGCCGCGCAGCGGACCGCCGCTTTCCACTTCGAAGAAGAAGCGGTCGCGCCCGAACGCGGGCTTCAAATGATCGAGCCAGGTAGCGTTGGGGTCGAACTTGGCGAAGAACGGACGGCGCACCCACTCGGGATTGCGCGCCTGCAGGAACTGCAGGGCGAACAGCTTTTCGCCATTGATGGTCACCACCCCGTCGATCACGACCTTGCCGGGGAAGGCGCTCATCGACGGCCCGCGCACGGTGCGCGACAGGCCCGAGACCATGGAATAGGCTTCCTGGAAGATCTCGTGCGCGCGCGCCAGCGGCAGCGCGAAGTAGTCGCGCGGGCCGGTGTCGCGCTCGACGAACATGTAATAGGGAATGGCGCCCAGGCGCACGCCGGTGGTCCACAGTTCGGCCCAGCTCTTCGGGTCTTCGTTGATGTGGCGGATCAGCGGGCCCTGCATGCGCAGGGTGGCGCCGGTGCCGACGATGCGCTTGACCGCCTGCTGGGCTACGGCCGCGCGCAGTTCGACCGCGTGGTTGTAGTGGCCCATGATGGCCAGGTTCTTCCCGCTCGCCACCACTTTCTCGAACAGCCGCATCAGGTCGTCGCTGTCCTTGTCCGACACGAAGCGCTGCGGCCAATAGGCGACCGACTTGGTGCCGATGCGGATGTTCTGGATGTGGGCCAGCTCGGGCGCCAGCAGGGGTTCGAGGAATTCGGCCAGCGAACGGGTGTTCATGATCATCGGGTCGCCGCCGGTGATCAGGACGTCGGTCACGTCCGGATGCATCTTGAGGTAGGACACCAGCTCGCCGCACTCGCGCGCGTCGAACTTCATCTCGTCCATGCCGACGAACTGCGGCCAGCGGAAGCAGAAGGTGCAGTAGGCGTGGCAGGTCTGGCCGGCGCTGGGGAAGAACAGCACGGTCTCCTTGTACTTGTGCTGCAGGCCCTTGAGCGGCGCATCGTTCACGCGCGGGACGTTGTGCGTCATCTGGCCGGCCGGGTGCGGATTCATGCGCATGCGGATGTCGTGCACCAGGCGCGCGATGGCGGCGTCGTCCTTCTTGTGCAGCACCAGCTCGCGCAACTGCTCGTATTCATGGGCCGGCAGCATGTCGCGGTGCGGGAAGGTCAGGCGGTAGATCGGATCGTCGGGCACGCGCTTCCAGTCGATCAGCTCATCCATCACATAGGCATTGGTGCGAAACGGCAGCACGTGCGATACCACTTGTACGGCTTCCTGCAGCTCGGGCGTGAGCCATTCCCATTGGCGCGCAGTCACAATGGACTGGCGCGTATATGGCTTGAACTTGGAAGGCGTCGATGCAGTCGTGGTCACGAGAATTCTCCAGTGAGATGACAGGCGGCAAGTTGCCGGGAAGCACTCATATTAGGGAGCCTGTATGCAACAGGAATTGCCTTCCATCAACCTCACTGTTGCTCGGACCGTGTTTAGAACAAACCCGCGACGCGACCTGGCGAAATGAGGCAAGGACACAACGCGACCGGCTCGCAGCTCCTGCCGTTGTGCGAACGCAATCCGGCACCGTCACGGCTCGGTACATTAGTGCGTGCACTTGAGAAATATCCTACCGAACACACCCGAAAGGAAAGCCATCCATGAAGATGATCGCCACCGCCGCCGCCCTCTGCCTGGGGCTGGCCGCCACCGCCGCCCACGCCAACGAACCGACCGCGAAGGACGCCATCGCGATGGCCGAGCGCGGCGCCACCGTCATCAAGACCAAGGGCAAGGCCGAGATGATGAGACTCATCAACGCCAAGGATCCGAGCTTCGTCCAGGGCTCGCTGTACGTCGACCTGCGCGACGTCAAGACCGGCATCGTGCTGGCCCATCCGTACAACCCGTCGATCGTCGGCAAGGACCTGACCGATGTGCCCGATGCGAACGGCAAGAAATACCGGCGCGAGATCATCGAGCTGGCCGCGGCCAAGGGCAAGGGCTGGGTCGACTACCAGTACAAGAACCCGACCACCGGCAAGATCGAGCCGAAGACCACCTATATCCTGCTGGTCGACGACGTGGTGCTGGAAGCCGGCATCTACAAGAAGTGATTGCCGTTGGCGTGGGGGGGGGGGGGGGGGCCGCCCCCCCCCCCCCCCCCCACACCCCCACCCCAACAGAAAAAAAACACGAGCAGCCCACCAAAACAGCAGGCCCCCGGCACCCTGCTCGTCCGGCGGCCACAGCGA
>NZ_JBNDIK010000037.1:0-55969 GCF_050434365.1 Massilia sp. UYP32 | reverse complement strand
TTCTGCTGAATACTGCTTCACACGATCTCTCTTGCCCGTCCCCGGTTGGTATTTACTTCATCAGGTGACGCGACAACTATTCTGACACCGGGGGCGACCCAGAATGTCAGGAATGATGCTTTTTTGCGAACCGATGTGCGTGACAATGAGAATGGCCGAAGGAAAGTCATGCGGCAACATAGGCAAAATGATTTTGAGTGCGTCGAGCGCGCCGGCTGACCCGCCGATAACAACAATTTTCGTCATCGTTCCTCCAGTAGTGATACCGACAAAGCTACCGGAAAATATCAGCAGAGGGCGCGGGCCATGGTGCCTGGGCTGGCGGTCTCCAGGCGTCTCGTACCGCGCGCGGATAAAGCCGGCAGCGGCGCGATTCTAGCCGATGCATCCCCCGGTCACCCAGGCGTGACACGTTGTTGTTCCGTGGTCCGCGCGGCTCTGGCTGCCGCCGGCCCTTGCGCGCATCGATCAGGCTCGCGACCAGGGCGGCTGCGGGCGCATGCCTCGCAGGCGCAGACGGCGATTCCTGCATCGTGCTAGCATGGGATTCATTGTTACCACTATCGGGGATCTGCCATGGAACTGATCGAGCCTGACGAGATGGTGCGATATGGGCAGGTTCTGAGAGCATGGTCTTGCGACCCTGCAGGTTTTGAACTGCATGAAGTGGATATCACCGATCCGTGTAGTGACGAGTTGTACCCTATCAAGGGTTATGTCGACATCCGTCGCAATTCGACTGCGCAACGCAGGCAATATCCGACCGGGGACGGCACGGCATGGGTTGAGACGTTCGAACGCGATCTGGCTGCAGGACGATTTGGCCAGGTCCGGTCGGCCTGATGGATGCCGAAGCGCCGATGGTGGCGTGTCCATGCGTTGCTTGCCTGACCTTGGGCTGCACCTTTGTTTTACTCGCCAGCGATTTCCGACCGAATTCCCGGACATTAAATGTTCGATCACACATGGCGATATAGCCATATTCAAACGGAGAAGATCATGAGCAAAAGTCAGGAAGCAAAGAAAACCACCAAAAAAGAACCTGCCAAGACGCCAAAGGAAAAAAAGGCGGACAAGAAAATAAAGAAAGCGGAGAAATTGCGCCAGCAATAAGACCTTATGGCGAAATCATCGCCGGTAGAGGTTGCCTCGACAAGAACCGCGCACCTCGTTCGGGGTTGCAAAAACGCCGGTACGAGTTTGCGCGCTTGCCGGCGGCAGTGGACGATGCCATGGCATCGACACCGTGACATGGCGCAGTGCAGGGCGCTCAGCCACACCCTCCGTTGTCGAGCATTGCCTGCATCTGCACCGCGTTCACCGGTTGGCTGAACAGGTAGCCCTGGCCTTCGTTGCAGTTGTGGTCCTTGAGAAAAGCGAGCTGCGCCTCGTCCTCGACACCCTCGGCGATCACGCGCTGGTTCAGGTTCTTGCCCATGTCGATGACCGCGATGACGATCGCGCCGTTGCGTCCCGCGCCCGTTCCCGACTCGATCGCCTTGACGAACGACTGGTCGATCTTCAGTACGTCGATCGGGAATTCATGCAGGTAACTGAGGCTGGAGTACCCGGTGCCGAAGTCGTCGACCGCGATCTGTAGGCCCATTGCCTTGAACCTGGCCAGCAGGAGGGCGCTGGCGGCGACATCGTGCATCAGCACGCTCTCGGTCAGTTCGAGCTGGATATGGGCCCGGTCCACGCCGGTGGCATCGAAGATCGCGAGCGCGTGAGCGAAAAAATCCCGATGGCGAAATTCCACAGCAGAGATGTTCACCGCGAGCGAAATGTTCGAGATTCCAATGTCGCGCCAGCGTACCAGCTGCGCGCATGCTTCACTCAATACCCAGCGTCCGATTGGAACGATCAGGCCGCATTCCTCGGCAATCGATACGAAACGCTCCGGCATGACCAGTCCCCATTCCGGGTGCTCCCAGCGCAGCAGGGCTTCGACACCGGTTATGCAATCGGTTTGCAGGTCGATCTTGGGCTGGTAGTGCAGCGTGAATTCGCCGCGTTCCAGCGCCCGGCGCAAGCTGGTCTCGATCAGTTGCCGCTCGACGGCGCGGGTGTTCATGTCCTGGCGGAAAAACTGGTAGTTATTGCGCCCCAGGTCCTTGGCGTGGTACATGGCGGTGTCGGCGTTCTTGATCAGGGTGGCGGCATCGGTCCCGTCGAGCGGAAAAGTGCTGATGCCGATACTGGTCGAGGTATGCAGTTCGTGCGCGCCGATCACGAATGGCGCCGACAGTGCCAGCAGGATCTTGTCGGCCGCCGACGCCGCATCGCGCGCACGCCGTTAATTTGCCAGAAGGATCACGAACTCGTCTCCGCCATGGCGGCTGACCGTGTCGGACGTACGAACGCAGGCGACCAGGCGCTGCGATACCGCCTGCAGCAAGCGGTCGCCGACCGAGTGTCCCAGGGAGTCGTTGACGTGCTTGAATTTGTCCAGGTCCAGGAACAGCAGCACCGGTGAGGTGTCGTTGCGCCTTGACATGGCGATGGCCTGGGTGATGCGGTCGTTCAGGAGGGCGCGGTTGGGCAGGTTGGTGAGGAAATCGTGCTGCGCCAGGTGCCGCATCTTGGCCGTCAGTGCCACGGCCTCGGAGATATTCCGGAACACCATCACGGCGCCAACGAGCTGCCGATCCCAGTCGTGGATGGGTGCGGCGGAGTCTTCGATCGGAATGCGCAGGCCCTGACGTGAAACGAGTATCGCGTTGCCGCTCAGGTTCGCGGGCTGGTTGGTATGCAAGATGGCGTCGGCGGGGCTGGTGATCGTGCGTCCGCTGTCCGCGTCGACCAGATCGATCACTTCCGCGACGGGCCGTCCGCGTGCCTCTACACGCGACCAGCCGCAGGCCAGTTCGGCCGCAACATTCAGGTAATCCACGCGCCCGGCCATGTCGACCGAGACAACGGCATCGCCGATCGAGTTCAGCGTGATTTCGGCACGTGCCTGGGCAAGGTACCAACCCCGCTCCACCTTCATGCGTTCGATGATGTTGCGCAGCGACTGCGGCACCAGATAATTGTCGAAGAAACCCTTTGACAACCAGCCCTGCGCCCCGCGCTGGACCGCTTCGACGGCATCGGCCTCGTTGTCGAGTCCGCATAGTGTGAGGATCGGTGTATGACGTGCTGCTGCGTACAAGCGGTCGAAGCAATCCAGGCCCTGGCTGTCCGGGAGCAGCAGATCGACCAGGATCGCATCGATCTGGCCGCCCTGGATGCGGCGCAGTCCATCTGCCAGGGTGGCGGCGTCTTCCAGTACGAAGGGCCCATCGCGTGCATTGCCCAGCGCCTGGCGCAGGATGCGGACGTCGTTCGCATCGGGAGAGAGGATGAGCACTCGATAAGACATGGCGTCTCCGGCTGGCATCGGTGGGTAACCTCATCGCGCATCCTACAACCTGCTTCGCATGGGCCGATGTGGAGCAAAACACATTATAGCGGCCGGCATTTTATTGTCAAATTAACAAAAATAAATAGCGCAGCAGTACTCCGTGGGACTGTCAACGGCGCTGCCGCGCCCGCATGTGACCATCCATTCCGGGTGTATTCCCGAGCAAGGTCTTGCCGCCTGACATGGTCTGAAAATACATGGGCGAATCGGCCACATGGACGCGAGAAAAGAGCGCATAGTGTGGAGGTCAAACGCGATCCGACCTGATCGTTCTCTCCCAGCGGGCACCTGCCACGCTGCCATTCCCGCCAGACTTGTCAACGCATTGCGTCCGGCGCTTGCATCCAATCCCATTCGATCTTCATGCCTTGAAAGGTACGCCATGTATCCGTTTCCCCAATCCGTCAATCCCGCCCTGCGTTCGCATATCGAGGCCCGGACCGCATTCATGAACGAGCTGTCGCAAACAGTGCTGCGCTCTTTCCAGCAGCTCTTCCAGCTCAATATGCAGCTGGGCCAGACCCTGCTCGAGGAGGCCACTGGCGCGGCCCAGCGCATGCTGAGCGCCGATCGTCCCGCCGACGCCCTGTCGGCGGCGGCCTCGCACGCCCAGCCCGCCACCGACAAGCTGCGCTCGTACCAGCAGCAACTGTCGCCAGTTGCCGCCGCCACCCAGGTCGACCTGAGCCGCGCGAGCGGGCAGCATGTGCAGGAGACCTCGCGTACCGCGCGCACGCTGGCCGATGAAGTTACCCGCATGTCGGCCGGGGAAGCCGACAAGGGCCTGCGCCAGCAGGAGGAAACCGTCAAGAATTCGCGCGACGCGTTCTTGCAAGAGGCGCAGCGCGGCGCCAGCATCGGCGCCCATTACCTGAACCAGCTCCAGGGCGAAGCCGCAGGGGCGACGCCCGATTGCCAGGCCGGCCCGCCGCGCAACCCCGGCAACGGGCAAGGCGGCAACAGCCAGGCCGACAACATGGCGGAGTCGCCGCCACGCTGATCTCCCATCCTCCCCCGGCCCCGGGGGCAGGCCTTGCGGCGGCGCCGACCATGCGGTCGCGCCGCCGCTTGCATGTGCACGGCTTTTTTGGATCACCTCATTGGGCAATCAAACCATGTTCAACGCCTTTCTCGATGCCTGGTCATCGATGGCCTTGCCCTGGACCGGCGCGCCCGTCCCGGGCGTTTCCGGCAGCCGGTTCGTTCACGGATTGCACGACGACGGTAAGCGTGCGCTGCACTACCGCCTGTTCATTCCCGGCGGCGAGCGGGGCCCCATGCCGATGGTCGTCATGCTGCACGGTTGCGGCCAGGACGCCGCCGATTTCGCCGCGGGCACCGGCATGAATGCGCTCGCCGACGAGCAGGGTTGCCTGGTCCTGTATCCGGAACAGTCGTGCAGCGCGCACTGGAACAAGTGCTGGAACTGGTATGACCGGACCCATCACCGGCGTGGCGAGGGCGAGCCGGCACTGATCGCGGGACTCACCCATCGCATCATGGCCGAGCATGCTGTCGATCCCGGACGCGTCGCGGTCGCGGGCCTGTCCGCTGGCGGCGCCATGGCAGTCATTCTGGGGCGTACCTATCCCGACCTGTTCAGCGCGGTCGGCTGTCACTCGGGACTGGCGCATGGCAGCGCCAGCAGTGACGCCGACGCGCTGCTGGCGATGCGCACCGGCGCCGCTCCGTCGCCACCAGCGGCGCCCTGCGCGCACGGCGCCGTGCCCGTCATCGTCTTCCATGGGGATGCCGATGCAACGGTCCATCGCACGAACAGCGGCAGCGTGATACGCCAGTTTCTCGACAGCCATACGCAGCACCGGCGCGCGGCGGATGCCGGCGTCGCCGTGGTGGCAGAGACGGGACGCAGCGGCTGGCGCGCATTTACCCGCCACGTGCATCGCGAACGCACGGGCGGCATAGTGGCCGAGGAGTGGACCGTGCACGGGGCTGGCCACGCCTGGTCGGGTGGTGACGCGCGTGGCAGCTACACCGATGCATGCGGACCGAATGCCAGCCAGGAGATGTTGCGCTTCCTTATCGGCTGCATGGATGCCTGAGCGGCGTCAGGTTCGGCGTCGAGCAAGCCGAACTATCGCTGCTGCTCCAGCCGTTTTGCACGTTCGCCATGCATCCCGGCCGCGCTGCATCGGGAACGGGACTCGGCCTGGCGATCCCGCGCAGCGTGCGCCGGGCACATGGGGGCACGGTGTCTGCCGACAGCGCCGGGCGGGGGCAGGGCATGCGCCCGAAATTCGTGCTGCCGGTGGTGCTCGACGCGACGGTTGCCTGAGCCGGGCCGGGCGACCCGGGACGGCCGGTCGCCTGTCGCGGCGCCCGGCCAACAGCGCGCCCGCCTTCTGGCAATGCGCGTAGGCTGGACATGCCGGTCACCAGATCCTGGGAGAAAACATGAAGACGCCCGAACCCGCGAACACATTTCGCGGCCTGCCCTTGACCTCGGAGCACGACAGCGAGATCAGGCATTACATTCATGCCAGGGAGCGTAGTGGCCTGCCCTGGGATACGCCGGAGTTGCAGGCGATGCTCGCAGACATGCTGGACCCGCCAGAAACCGACCAGGAAGACCGCCGCTCGCTTTCGGGCAGCATGGACATGGAGCGGGCGGCCGTGGTCCTCGATGGCGGGAGAGACCTGGACCGGGCCGATCCTTTCCCCGATTCGTGAAGCGCTGGCTGGTCCAGGATTCAGTCGGAAGGGCGCGGGGACTGTCGGAGAAGTGCCGCATCGATTCTGGCTTTTGCGATGCGGATCACGCTCAGGTGCGCGTCCGCAGCGCTGCGTTGTAAATTGACCAGGGAACCTCTGACTGGGTGCTCGCCTTCCTTGAACGCATGGAAGTGTCCCAACCACATCGTGGGCTGATTCTGCGACGGCGTAGTCGCCCACTCGATCATGTAGCCAAGGTATGGCTCGTCGAGCATTGTGAATTCCATGGTGTTTGTGTCAGCGCGGTTTTCCATGATTGCTCGAATGTTGACGAATGCTGTGCGAGTCGGACGTGCGCATCGCGCCGATGAAAGCGCACTGCTGCCGGCCGTAAGTGAAAGTGGCGCTGGATGGTAGCCATGCCGCTGTCGGTGTGGGAATGGCAGAACGCGCGAGCATGCGAAAGAATGCTCGCGCTTCAATGAATATTCGGAATGTGTCGATTGTCGATCCACTTGCGCGCATTGTCGAAGGAATTGCTGACGGCTTCTTCGGCGGTCAGGAATCCCTTGGTCCCGGTCGCCTGGTGATGGCAAAGTGGGAAGGTCGCATGTTCGCTTTCATAGATCGTGAAAATGGCCATGAAACGTCTGCGGATCGTCTCGACCGGATTCGCCACGATGGTATAGCCTTTGTAATGCGATTTTGACTCGGCGTGCATGGAATGCTCCTTGGTCACGAAGCCACAGTAGCACGAAACCAGATACCTGCTGCATCTGGCAAAAAATATAATTTTTGTGTTCATCGGCCTGATTCTAGACTGGCGAATGCGTACCCGTATCGACCGCCTGAATGCCATATCAATCGATGCTATCGTGAGCAATCATCGCGCACGCGGCATCCGATCCGCAGCCCAGGCGCTGGCGAGGAATCACGTTTCGCCGGAGGTGGCGCTGCGCGTGCCGACCCGCCCATGGCGGCGTCGCGTCGCGCGCAGCGGGATCGCTGTTTTCGGGCATCGGGTACCCGAGTGACGCACCTTGGCCGGCCACGCGGGCTGTCCGCACGCAGGCCGAGCCTTTCCAGTGAAAGGCGGCGCATGGTTCACGGTGAACGCTTCAACAGCATCACGCATGCCGTGGGGGCGGTGGCCTCCGTCCTGAGCGGTGTGCTGCTGGTGGGTGTGGCGGCGCGCAGCGGCGATGCCTGGAAAATCGTCAGCTTCAGCATCTATGCGGTCACGCTGCTGCTGCTTTACCTGACCTCCACCCTGTACCATGGCTTGCGCGGCGCAACCAAGGATGTGCTGCGCAAGATGGACCATTGCGCCATCTACCTCCTGATCGCGGGCACGTATACGCCGTTCACGCTGGTGACGCTGCGCGGGCCCATCGGCTGGACGATGTTCGGCGTGGTCTGGGCCCTGGCCGTGCTCGGGATCGTGCAGGAGCTCCTGTATGCGAGGCGCGGGCGGGTCCTGTCGCTCGTCATCTACGTCGTGATGGGCTGGCTCGCCGTCGTCTGTATCGGACCCCTGGTCGATTCGCTCGGTCGCGCCGGCTTTGCCTGGCTGGCGGCGGGCGGCTTGTTGTACACGGCCGGCATCGTCTTTTATGCCACCGACCACAAGGTGCGCCATGGTCACGGGATCTGGCATCTGTTCGTCCTGGCCGGCAGTATTTGCCACTACACCGCCGTGCTGTTGCATGTGGCCTGAGGCCCGACCGCAGCCGCCCGTCGGCTCGGCTGACGCTCGGCTGGCCACGGCGCGCCAACCGCACGCAGCGGTGGAAGAGCGCATGCGCCATGCGCCGCCACGAAAAGCGCTGGTCCCCTGGTGGTGCGGCGCGTATGATGAATCGCACCGCCGTTTGAAACAATGGCAAGCATCATTCCGATGTGTCGCCCGGTTTCAGCGTATTGTGATGGAGAATCGATGCTGATCAACGAGCGTCAGCGGCGCCGCGACGGGCCGGCGGCGGATGCCGTCGCACGCGGGCTGAACATCCTGGCAGCGCGCAATGCCGAAATCGCCAGACGCTATATGCGGCACAAGCATGTTCCTGAGCATGTGATTGCGCGCGTACTCGGCCATCCTTCCCTGCGCCGCCGCGAGAGCGCGGGACAAGCGGTCTCGGAAGCGATCACCCCGTCGTCACCGGACGATCAATAGCCCGCAGCCGTGGCCGCGGACCAGACGCCAGCAGAGAGCTACCAATGACACACATGACCGAACGGGACCTTGACCTGGAAGCGCGGCAATTGCGCGCCTTGCTCACCATGTCGCGTGAATTGATGCAAGCCGACAAGCCCTTCACTGCGCTCGCGCTGGCAGGCCGGGCCATGGCGGAACTGACGCACATCGACAGTGCCTTGCTGCTGGTGCGCGGCGAGATCAACGAGTGCATCGCTTTCGACCATGCGGGCACACCGACCAAGGGGGCGTCCGGCCACGATCGGTACCGCATGGCGTTGGCCCGGCTGGACAGCGGAGCGGACGAGCCTGCAATGGTGGACCCGTGCACGATGCTGGTGGGCGTGCCGACCCGGCACACCATGGCCGTGCTGGCCGCCGGTTGGACCGGCGATGCGGCGCCAGAGACCTGGGACGTACGGCGCCGCCTGCTCAGCACGATTCTGGAATTGGCCATCGCGACCCTGGGCCGGATCTCGGCGCGTACCTCGCTCGAGGCCCTGGTGTCGATTCAATACGAACAGATGGCGGGCACCGCGCTGGCACATGCCGATGAACTGGCCCGCCGCGACGAATCCGAAGGCGAGGCGCGCGCGCTCGCGCTGACCGACGTCCTGACCGGACTGAACAACCGGCGCGGCTTCTTCGTCCAGGCCGAGCACATGTTCAAGCTGGCGCGGCGCAAGCAGGCCGGTTGCGCCGTGATTTACGCCGATATCGATGGCCTGAAGCTGGTGAACGATCAGCTCGGCCATGCCGTCGGCGACCAGTTGATCCAGGACGCGGCCAGCGTGCTGCGCGAATCCCTGCGCGACAGCGACGTGCTGGCACGGTTCGGGGGCGACGAGTTCGTCGCGTTCGCACTCGACGATGCGCATCCGAGCGCGATCCTGGCGCGGCTTCAGGACAATCTGCGCGCGTTCAACCTGATGCAGGAACGCACCTACCTGCTCGCAGTGAGCGCCGGTGCGGTGAAATGCGATCCGGGCAGCGGAACGGCGTTGCTCGACTATGTGCAGTTGGCGGACCGGGAAATGTATCTGCACAAGCGCAGTTGCCTGCATTAGATGAATGCCCGGGAGTCGCTTTGCCCAATCTCAATGGAGGCCTTCATCGGATCGGGCTCTGCGCGCGTCCTCC
Organism: Massilia sp. UYP32; assembly: GCF_050434365.1. Classification (NCBI taxonomy): domain Bacteria; kingdom Pseudomonadati; phylum Pseudomonadota; class Betaproteobacteria; order Burkholderiales; family Oxalobacteraceae; genus Massilia; species Massilia sp. UYP32. Next base: position 46,556 of record NZ_JBNDIK010000037.1, on the reverse strand, counting down.
CGCTCGTTCGTCCTGAGCTCAACAACATCAGTTCCACGCATTCTGAATCGCCGCGACAATCGTACACACTCCTTAGCCATAATTCTGGGCAGAAGCAGAAAGTATGAGTGGGAAACGGTACACAGCGAAGTGACGGCATGCCTCGGGGTAAGCATTCACAACCTGTACACTGAGCCGCTCCAGCTTTCGCGGGCACTGGTTTGTCTGGTAGTCTTAACAACTTTTTCTAGGCAGGTTCAATGCCTTGTCGGCAGATACGCGATTTGGAATCGCTCAGCCAAGAGGCCAAGCGCTGATCCAGGGGCCATAGTCGTGCTCCTGTCGTCAGCATTGTCGATGCCAACAGCGTCAGGTCCACCAAACCATACCCAAGTCCGAACAGGCGTTCGCGCTCGATCAGTTCCCTCACTTCCATCAGGCTGGCTCGCCGGGCATGTGGTAGCGTTCCGATGTCGGCGAGCGTGCGCGCTCGCTTGGGCGTCTACATTTCGACCCCGGGAGCGTGTTCGACGTCGAATCTACGTTACCCGAGACGAGGTCAGGCAGGACATCCTCGACCATATCGAGATGTTCCACAATTCCTGGCGCCGGCGCAGCGACAGCGATGACTTGTCGCCGGTCGAATATGAAACGCAGTATTTCCAACGGCTCTCGCGTGTCTGGAAGCGCTGTGGCGATTCATTGAGTGACGATGGCAGGTCACGCCACCGGTGCTTCCCTAGGCCAACTGCAATCGCGTCACCCCGTGGCGCCGGCGTTGCAGGGCATACGGGCGTGATCGTTTAGAATTGACCGATGACTAAAGCTAGCAGATCGAATACCGCGTCCATGAAAACAGAGCGGGACAGCACCCGCGCCCGAATACTGGATGTCGCCCTCCATGAGTTTTCCCGGCTGGGACTGAGCGGCGCCCGCATCGACGCGATCGCGGCCGAAAGTGGGCTCAACAAGGCCATGATCTACTACCATTTCGGCAGCAAGGAAGAGCTGTACGTTGCCGCGCTCGAGGAAAGCTATCGGCGCTTCCGGCAGATCGAGGGCGAACTGCAGATCGAGGAGGAACTGGCGCCGGAGGCCGCATTGCGCAGGCTGGTGGCCAGCAGCTTCGATTTCCATGCGGCCCACCCGGAATTCATCCGGATGGTGATGGGCGAGAACATCAACCAGGGCGAATACATCCGCAAGATTCCGGATCTGCGCGCGGTCAACCGCTCGGCCATCACCGTGCTGGAACGGCTGTGCCGGCGCGGCGTGGAGGAGGGCGTGTTCCGCCCCGACGTCGATCCGGTCGACCTGCACATGTCGATCAGCGCACTGTCGTTCTACAACGTGTCGAATCGCCACACCTTCAGCTATATCTTCGACCGCGACCTCGGGGCGCAACAGGTGCACGCCGCTCGCCGCGCGTCCGTGGTCGACACGATCCTGCGCGCCGTGCGGGCTTAGAACCTATCCCGATAGATGGCAGTCGCTTTCGGCGCGCCTGACGAACGTGTGCTGCGTTACTCGTCGTTGCATGGCTAGCCATGCGGCCTCCTCGCGCCTTGCCCACGCTCGCCATGCATCGCCACCAGCTTCCCGCCACCTACCGGGACAGGTTCTTAGAACGCGATGCGCAACTGGCTGCCGAGCGCGATCGCATCGTGGGTCGAGCGGTAGCTGAACGCGCCCGGATCGACGATGTACTGCACGCCGACCCTCACCCCCAGCCAGCGCCGCGGCTGCAGGCCGTAAGTCAGTTCGACCACGGATTCGCCCGCCGGCAGCGATACATAACCGGCTGTCTCCGGATTCGAGGCGGCGGCAAATTCGCGCAAGCGCGGATTGAGCTCGGCATGCACCAGGCCCAGCGCCAGCGTATCGGCATCCCTTCCCGCGAACGTGCCGGTCTTGACCAGGCCGGCCGAATACCAGCGCGTGATCTGGGCCGACTCGCGCGGATTGGCGGTGAACTGGCCGAACACGGCCACGCCGCGGCCGTTGGCGGCGTCGCGAGCGATCATCTGGTCGGCCAGCAGGTAGATGCCGTAGCGCTGCCCGACCGTGCCGGCCTGGCCCTGGCGCGGCGCGCGCGCCGAGTCATGGAACACGCCCAGCTTGTAGTGGCCGGGCAGCGCGGCGCTGCCCGGCGCGCTGCCGGGCGCATATTCAAGTTCCAGCGGCAGCAGCACGCCCACGGTGCCGGACGCGAACGGCTTGAAGGCATTGTGCTCGTCGCCCAGACGCGGATTGTTCTGGAAGGCGCCGCTGCGCAGCAGCAGCTCCGGCAGCAGCTTGTAGCGCACGGCGGCGCCCCAGCGCGCATTCGGGTAGTTGTACCAGCCGCTATTGCCCGACATGGAGAGCGGATGGGCGCAGAAGGCTGCGTTCACCAGCTGGCATCCAATCGCCATGCCGCCCAGATCATTGCCCATGGCGAAATAACCAAGGCGCAGGTTGAGCCGGCCGCCCAGCAGGTTCTGTTCGACGCTGGCCTCGCTCAGACGGGTATACAAGCCGCCGTAGACTTCCTGGACCGGCAGCCGGTTGCCGATGTAATCGGAAGAGATGCCGGTGCCGCGGCGGTCGTTGACGGTGAAGTGGACGGTGGCGCCGGACCAGCCGGCGAGGCGCTCCATGTCGAAGTCCACGCCCACGCGCAGTTGCTGGGCGTAGGCGCTTCCGCGCCGCTGCCCGCCGGCGACGTTGGCATAGGTCTCGGAGACATAGTCGCCCCGGAAGTTCACGCCGGCCCTGGCGTAGGCCGTGCGTGCGCCGCCCCAGTCGCCGGTGAGGGTGGAGGCGGCGCCGGGTGCCACGGCAGCGACCGCCGCCGGTGCTACCTTGCTCTGCGCCAGGGCATGCGCCGGGCCGAGCGCCATGACGGCCAGCAGGCCGGCGCTCATCGATAACCGCAATGCAGGATCAAGTTTCATTTGTCGTTTCAAGCTCGTTCAATCGATCAGCGCTCCAGCGCATAGGCAATCACATAGTCGCCGCGGTCCGGCGACTGGCGGGCACCGCCGGCCGAAATCAGCACGTACTGCTTGCCGGTCCTGGGCGACACATAACTCATCGGCCCGCCCTGGCTGCCCACTGGCAGGCGCGCTTTCCAGACTTCCTTGCCGGTCGCGCTGTCGTAGGCGCGCAGGTAATAGTCCTGGGTGCCGGCGATGAACACCAGCCCGCCCTGGGTGGCGAGGGTGCCGCCGAGGGTCGGCATCCCGACCGGCATCTTCATGCCCATCTTGACGCCGAACGGGCCCGTATCCTGAACGGTGCCAACAGGGACTTGCCACAGCACTTTCCGGGTCTTCAGGTCCACAGCCGACAGGGAGCCGAACGGCGGCTTCTGGCATGGAATGCCCAGCGGCGACATGAAGCGGTTCTTGTTGACCGCATACGGCGTGCCCTTCAGCGGCACCGCACCCATGCCGGCGTTGACCGCCTCGCCGCCGTTGCTGGCCGGACCGCTGTCGGTCTGCTGCGGAATCATCTGCACCCACAGTCCCAGGCGCATGTCGTTGACGAAGATGACGTGGTTGTTCGGATCGAGCGACAGGCTGCCCCAGTTCATGCCGCCCAGCGAACCGGGGAAGCTCAGCGAAACGTCCGTCCCGGGCGCCGTGAACAGGCCTTCGTAGCGCATCGACTTGAAACTGATGCGGCAGGCCAGTTGGTCGAACGGCGTCGCGCCCCACATATCGGATTCGGTCAGGGTGTCGGCGCCAATCTGCGGCATGCCGACCGAGAACGGCTGGGTCTGCGAATACTGCTCCTTGAAGATGCCGGCCGTCTTCACCTGGCGCTCCTCGACGCGCGTGAGCGGTTTGCCTGTCATGCGGTCGAGCACGAAGATCTGGCCGGACTTCGAGCCGAACACCACGGCGGGCGTGGTCGACCCGTCCTTGCCGGGGAAATCGACCAGGCTTGGCTGCATCGGCACGTCGAAGTCCCACAAGTCGTTATGAACCGTCTGGTACACCCACTTCTCCTTGCCGGTCGTCGCATCCAGGGCGAGGATCGAGGTGGCGTAGCGATGGTCCAGCGGCGTGCGGTTGCCGCCCCACAGGTCGACCGAGGAACTGCCCATCGGGATGAACACCGTGTTCATGGCCGCGTCGTAGGACATCGGCGCCCACGAGTTGGGCGTGCTGCGGGTGTAGGTCTTGCCCGGCTCCAGGCGCGCGTTCGGATCGTCCTGGCCGGGATCGAAGGCCCAGCGCATCTGGCCGGTCATCACGTCGAAGCCGCGCAGCACGCCGCCCGGCATGTCGGTCTGGACGTTGTCCGCCACCCGGCCGCCCACCACCACGGTGGTCCCGGCGACGGTCGGGGCGGAGGTCAGCTGGTACAGGGGATCGGCAGCGGCGCCAAGGCCCGCTTTCAGGTCGACGATGCCCTTGTCGCCGAAGCCTTCGCACATGGCGCCGCTGTCGGCGTCGATGGCGACGAGGCGCGCGTCGATGGTGTTCATCAGGATGCGCCGCAGGCAGTTGGCGCCAGGGGAGAGCGTGGCCGGCGCGACCGGCGTGGCGCCCGCCACGGTCGGCTGGACGAGCGGCTCGGCGGCATCGAAGTAGGCGAGACCGCGGCAGCGGTTCCAGACCTGCGCCTGGGCATTGAAGTCACGCTCCCACAGCTTCTTGCCGCTGTCGGCATCGACGGCGATCACATTGTTATGCGGCGTGCACAGGTAGACTCGGTCGCCGACCTGGAGCGGCGTTTGCTGGTCCTCGGCGCCATTGCCGGTGGGGCTGATCGGCGTGTCGCCGGTGCGGAAGGTCCAGGCGACCTTCAGGTCTTTCACGTTGTCGCGCGTGATCTGGTCGATCGCGGCAAAGCGGTTGCCGCCCGGCGTGTTGCCGTAGCTGCTCCAGTTCTTCTGCTCCTGGCCGGGGGCAACGGGAACGAGCGGGACCGGCGTGCCCTGGGCCGCGACGGTCGGGTGCGGCTGGAACATCTGGACGAAAGCGATGCCCATTCCCAGCGCCAGCACGGCGGCCAGGGCGTAGGCGGTCTTGCTCGCAGGGATTCCGGTCTCGTTCCTGCGCAGCGCCGGCCAGGCCAGCAGCGCCAGCAGCATCAGGCCGGCGGGCAGCATGAGGCGCGACACCAGCGGCCAGAAGTCGACGCCGGCATCGATCAAGGCCCAGGCCACGGTGCCGGCAAAGGCCGCACCATAGACGATGACGGCCGATGACTTGAGCCGCATGAACAGGATGGCGGAGGCGATGATGACGATGCCCGCGATCAGAAAGTACAGGCTGCCGTGTAGAAGCGCCAGTTTGACGCCCCCGACGACGAAGAACAGGCCGGTGGCCAGCAAGGCCAGGCCAAGCAGGATACACCCGGCCCTGAGCGTCGCCGCAGGAAGGGTTTTATGTGTGGTCATTTGAAAAATCTCTCCGAGAACGAATCTTGCGGTGAAGTGGCGACAGGCTCGATTGAAACGACTTGCAAGCATGGCTTCAGGGGGCGGCGTTGCCGTCCGCCCTTCCTGAGTTGGCGCTACGGCGACATGCCGCAAACGAAGTATAACTAACTAGTTGGTTAATTGCTTGGCGAGATTCTTGGCGTTCATGTCCCGCGATTGCCTTGCGGTCAAGCCTGTGCTTGGCCCTGGAGGAGGATAGGTGCCATGCGGCGGCTCAGTGCCGGTCGTTCGAGGCGACGAAGCGTTCGAAGGCGCTGCCCAGGAAATCGACGAAGGTGCGAACGCGCGCCGATTGATGCTGGTGCTGCGGGTAGACGGCGTAGATGTCGGCATCCGGCGTGCGGAACTGCGGCAGCACCTCGACCAGGCGTCCGCTGTCGATGTAGCGCCTGACGTCCCACTCGGCCCGCATCAGGATGCCATGCCCGTCGAGCGCCCAATTGACGGCGATCTCGCCGTCGTTCGTGGTCAGATTGCCGCGCACCTTCACCGATTCGCCGCGCCCGCTGCTGTCGCGAAAGCGCTGCAGGCGCCAAGTGCCGTAGGCTTCGTCCCCCTGACGAATGCAGATGCACTTGTGCCGTGCGAGATCCGCGGGCTGGGTCGGGACGCCATTGGCATCGAGGTATTTCGGCGATGCGCACAGCACCCGGCGGTTGGTGGCGAGTTTTTTTGCGATCACGCGGGTATCGCTGGGTTCGCCGAACCGGATGCACACGTCGAACTGATCGTCGGTCAGCGCAGGCGGGTTGACCGACAGCTGCAACTGCACGTCGACCTCGGGATAGCTCAAGACGTATTGCGAAATCGCCGGGGCCACGTGCAGGCGGCCGAATCCCAGCGTGGCATTGACTCTTAGCAGGCCGGTCGGGCGGCCTTTGGACATGCTCAGCAACTGGTCCAGATCGGCGATCTCGCCAAGGATGCGGCGGGCGTGCTCGAACAGCGTCTCGCCGTCCGGCGTCAGGCTCATGCGGCGCGTCGTGCGGTTCACCAGCGGTATGCCGAGCCGGCTTTCCATGTGCGCCAGCCGCTGGCTAACGGCCGCGGTGCTGATGCCGAGCTCGCGCGCCGCGCTGCTCATGCTGCCGCACGTCGCCAGCAGGACGAAAAAGCTCAGTTCGCCAGGCTGCACTCCAGTACTCATCACGATTGTTAAGCTGAATTTAAAGAAGGTTTAAGTGTAGCCATAATTTTAATGCTAGTCCATGGCCTACAGTAATCCTGGTCGGAGCAATCACGACACCGATTTTTATCACACAGGAGACAAGGCAATGAAGACGTATCAGATCGCGACGATACCGGGCGATGGCATCGGCAAGGAAGTGGTTCCCGCAGGACGCCTGGTCCTTGAAGCACTGGCCGCGACCGGCGCTGGCTTCGATTTTTCGTTCGAAGATTTCGACTGGGGCGGCGACTACTATCGCAAGCACGGGGTGATGATGCCTGCCGACGGGCTGGACGCATTGCGCGGCAAGGACGCCATCCTGTTCGGTTCCGCCGGCGATCCCGACATTCCCGATCACATCACGCTGTGGGGCCTGCGCCTGAAGATCTGCCAGGGCTTCGACCAGTACGCCAACGTGCGTCCGACGCGCATCCTGCCCGGCATCGACGGTCCGCTCAAGCGCTGCGGGCCGGAAGACCTGAACTGGGTCATCGTGCGCGAGAACTCCGAAGGGGAGTACTCGGGCGTCGGCGGCCGTGTGCACCAGGGGCATCCGATCGAGGCGGCGACCGACGTGTGCATGATGACCCGGGTGGGCGTCGAGCGCATCCTGCGCTTCGCGTTCAGGCTGGCGCAGTCCCGGCCACGCAAGCAGCTGACCGTCATTACCAAGAGTAATGCCCAGCGCCACGCGATGGTGATGTGGGACGAGATCGCCGTGCAGGTATCCAAGGAATTCCCGGACGTCAAATGGGACAAGGAGCTGGTCGATGCGGCGACCGCGCGCATGGTCAATCGCCCGGCCACGCTCGACACCATCGTCGCGACGAATCTGCACGCCGACATCCTGAGCGACCTGGCTGCGGCCCTGGCCGGCAGCCTCGGCATTGCGCCCACCGGCAATATCGACCCTGAGCGCCGGTATCCGTCGATGTTCGAGCCGATCCACGGTTCCGCTTTCGACATCATGGGCAAAGGGCTCGCGAATCCGATCGGCACGTTCTGGTCGGTCGTGATGCTGCTCGAGCATCTCGGCGAGCACGAAGCGGCGCAACGCGTCATGAAGGCCGTGGAGAGCGTCACTGCGGACAAGGCCCTGCATACCGGCGACCTGGGGGGCAAGGCCACGACCGTGCAAGTGACCGCCGCCGTGTGCGAATTCCTGGCGCGCGGCGCGCAAGCCGACCAGCGGCAAGTCGCATAAGTCACGTTAGTCACGTAAGTCACGCCGCAAGGCCGGCCGGACCGGCCATCGGCGCCTATAAAAAAGTTGGAGACAGTATGTTCAATGCATCTGCCGCGGCGATCGACCGCTTGTTGAGGGAGATGTTCGACGCCGGCGTCGCCAGCGCGCAGCCGGCGGTGCGCGTGCCGCGCTTCCTGCCCCCTGCGCCGAAGGGGCGGCTGATTGTGATCGGCGCCGGCAAGGCTTCCGCCGCCATGGCGCGGGCGGTCGAGGACAATTGGGATGGTCCGCTCGAGGGTGTCGTCGTCACGCGCTACGGCCATGCCGTGCCGTGCCGGCGCATCGAGATCATCGAGGCGGGCCACCCGGTTCCCGATGCGAACGGTCAGGTGGCCGCGCAGCGCATGCTGCAGCGTGTCAGCGGCCTGAGTGCGGACGATGTCGTGCTGTGCCTGATCTCCGGCGGCGGCTCCGCGCTGCTGCCGCTGCCCCTCAACGGCGTGACGCTTGAACAGAAGCAGGCGATCAACCGCGCATTGCTCGCCAGCGGGGCCAGCATCTCCGAAATGAATTGCGTACGCCGCCATCTGTCGGCCATCAAGGGCGGGCGTCTTGCCGCCGCCTGCCATCCCGCCAGGGTGGTCAACCTGATCATGTCGGACGTCCCGGCCGACAGCTTCAGCGACGTCGCCTCCGGCCCCACGGTGCCCGATCCCAGCACCTGCGCCGACGCGCTGGCGGTGCTGCGCCGCTACGGCATCGAGGTCCCTGCGCCCGTGATGGACATGCTCGAGACCGGGCGCGCCGAATCGATGAAGCCTGGCGACCCCCGGCTTGCACGGATCGAATCGCATCTCATCGCCACCCCGCTCCTGTCGCTCGAGGCAGCCGCCGAGGTCGGCCGCGCGGCAGGCGTCGACGTCCATGTGCTCGGCGACGCCGTGGAAGGCGAAGCGCGCGAAGTCGGCAAGGTGATGGCGGCGCTGGCGCGCCACGTGAACGGCCGGGGCCAGCCCTTCAAGCCGCCATGCATCCTGCTGTCGGGCGGCGAAACGACGGTGACGGTGCGCGGGGAAGGGCGCGGCGGACGCAATGTCGAATTCCTCCTCTCCCTGGGCATCGCCCTGAACGGCGAACCGAATATCGTTGCGCTCGCCGGAGATACCGATGGCGTGGACGGGTTGGAGGAAATCGCCGGCGCGATCGTGCGGCCCGACAGCCTCGCACGGGCGCGCCGCCAGGGCATCCATCCGCCGGCCAGCCTGGCGGACAACGACGCGCACGGATTCTTCGAGGCGCTCGGCGATGGCGTGATCACCGGCCCCACGCTGACCAACGTGAATGACCTGCGGATCATCTTCGTCGGAGGACGTTAAGGAGCGCCAGGCCGGAACAGCAGCATAGAGATATTCGCCAGCAACCAGGAACAAGCAGGCGAGCGCATGTAGAAGTCCGTCAGGCCACGTACCGCGGACCGCATGATGATCATCCAGGAGACAAGATTGAAAGCGATTGCATTCTTCATTGCGGGACTCTTCGCAGGGGTCGCGCACGCGCAGCGCAGCGTCAGCGTCAGCGTCTACGGCATCGTCGATGCGGCATTCGTCGTGGAAAGCGGCGGCAGTGGCGGGCGCGTCAATAAAATCACCAGCGGCGCCGCATCGACCTCGCGGATCGGCTTCCGGGGCGCCGAGAGGCTGGGCGGCGACCTTTCCGCCTTTTTCACGCTCGAAACGGGAACCAGGATCGACACCGGCGCGCTCGACGCGGACAACACGCTGTTCAATCGCCAGGCGCTCGTCGGCCTGAAGAGCAGCGCCGGCTCGGTCGCGCTCGGTCGCCAGTACACCCCGTATTACCTGGCGATCTCCGGCGTCGTCGATCCGTTCGGCGCGGGTTATGCCGGCTCGTCCAAGAGCCTGTTTCCCGCCAACGGAAGCAACGTCCGCACCAGCAACACCATTACCTATGCCTCGCCAACGCTCCACGGCGTCGACATGCAGCTGGCCTACAGCCTCGGCGAACAAAGCGATTCATCGGCCGGCCGCCAGTACGGCGGCGCCATCGGCTATGCGCAGGGACCGTTGACCGTGCGGCTGGCCTACAACGCCAGGAACTCGGATGTGGTCTCGGGCGCGTCGCCCGTCGACCATGACCTTGGACGCAATATCCTGCTGGGCGCGAACTATGACTTCGGCTGGGTCAGGCTGTATGCCGGCTATGGCATCGACAAGGGTTTCGACAGCGCGCCGCTGCCCAACGCCAACGCCTACGGAGGATTGCGGGCGACCCCGTCCACGGACAGCCGCAACGTCCTGCTCGGCCTGAAAGCCCCCTTCGGCCCCGGCACGCTGATGTTCTCCCTGATGTACAAGAACGACCGCACCGCGTTCGACCAGGATGCCGGTGCGGTCGGCCTCGGTTACCTGTACCCGCTGTCGAAGCGTACCGAGCTGTATGCGGCTTATGGCCATATCCGGAATCACAACGGCGCCGGCTACACGGTGGCGAACAATTCGGAATCCGGTTCCGGCAGCACCGCCTACAACCTGGGCATCCGCCACTCATTCTGAGCGGCCGGGCAACCAGCCGCTTGCCAGTCACGTTTGTCGAAAGGAATGCACATGCACCGACACCGCAAAGCAAAAATAGTCGCCACGCTGGGCCCGGCCAGCACCGACGCCGCAACCATCGAATCCATGTTTCGCGCCGGCGCCGACGTGTTCCGGCTCAACTTCAGTCACGGCAGCCATGACGACCACAAGGCCCGGCTCGAGAAGTTGCGCGCGCTGGAGCGCGAACTGGGCAGGCCGGTGGGGGTGCTGGTCGACCTGCAAGGGCCGAAACTGCGCATCGGCACGTTCTCGGAAGGCGCGATCACCCTCGCGGCCGGCGCGCCATTCCGGCTCGGCCTGGACGCCACCCGCTCTGGAGACCAGGCGCGCGTCGCCCTGCCGCATCCCGAGATCTTTGCTGCGCTCCAGCGCGGCACGCGACTGCTGCTGGACGATGGGCGCATCGAGCTGGAGGTCGTGCGCTACACCGCCGAGACGGCGGAAACGACGGTCATCAACGGCGGCGTGCTGTCGGATCGCAAGGGCGTCAACGTGCCGGGCGTGGTGCTGCCGCTGTCGGCATTGACCGACAAGGACCGCAAGGACCTGGCGTTCGCGCTCACCCTGGGAGTCGACTGGATTGCGTTGTCCTTCGTCCAGCGGGTGGAAGACATCCTGGAGATCAAGGAAATCATCCAGGGGCGCGCCAGCGTCGTCGCCAAACTCGAAAAGCCGGCGGCGATCGGCCAGCTCGAACCGATCATCCGGGAAGCGGACGCCGTCATGGTCGCGCGCGGCGACCTGGGCGTGGAGATGCCGGCGGAACAGGTGCCGGCGATCCAGAAGCGCATCGTGCGCGTGTGCCGTCGCCTCGGCAAGCCGGTGATCGTCGCGACGCAGATGCTCGAATCCATGGTGTCGGCGCCCGTGCCGACGCGCGCCGAGGCGTCCGACGTCGCGACGGCCATCTATGATGGGGTGGACGCCGTCATGTTGTCGGCGGAATCCGCCTCGGGAAAATACCCGGTCGAAGCGGTCACGATGATGAACGACATCATCGTGCAGACCGAGTCCGACCCCTTTCATGCCGAAAGCCTGACCGTGCACCGCGGGCAGGCCCAGGCGGAGATCGCGGACGCCATCGGACTGGCGATGCGCAACGTCGCCGAGCTGCTCGACGTCGCGGCAACGGTCGCCTATACCAGTTCCGGCCATTCCGCCCTGAGAATGGCGCGCGAGCGTCCCCAGGTCCCCATCATCGGCATGACGCCGAAGCTTGCCACCGCCCGCAGCCTGGCGCTCGTCTGGGGCGTGCATGCAGTCCTGACGCATGACGTCGCCGGCGTGTCGGAAATGACCGATTTCGCCTGCGCAACCGCCATGCGCGAAGGGCTCGCGATCTCGGGACAGACCATCGTCATCGCCGCCGGCATGCCGTTCGGTACTTCCGGCACGACCAACCTGTTACGGATCGCGCAGCTCGGCGATGCGTCCAGCGAACGAGAGGCTGCGTTCGTAGAAACAAGCAGTCGAACTTAGTCAGTTCTTATCAGCGGAAAATAATCAATAGTGGAGACGTACATGGAATCAGATATCGAAAAGCGCACAATTCGCAAGATCACCTGGCGTATCGTGCCGTTCATTATGCTCTTGTATTTCATCGCCTATCTCGATCGTGTGAATATCGGATTCGCGGCAATGTCGATGAAGGGGGATCTTGGTTTCACTGCATCGATACTCGGCTTTGGCGCCGGTATTTTCTTCTGGGGATATTTTCTGTTCGAAGTTCCTTCAAATATCATCCTGCACAAGGTGGGTGCGCGCCTCTGGATCGCCCGCGTCATGGTCACATGGGGGATCATCTCCGCGTGCATGGCGTTCGTCACCACCCCGACCAGTTTCTATATCGTGCGCTTCCTGCTCGGGGCCGCAGAGGCCGGCTTCTTCCCGGGAATCATCCTGTATCTCAGTTACTGGTTCCCTGCGGGGCGGCGCGCCGGCGTGACGGCGCTATTCATGGCCGCAGCGCCGATCTCGACGGCGCTCGGCTCTCCGATCTCTGCCGCCTTGCTGCAGATGGACGGTTTCATGGGTTATCATGGCTGGCAGTGGATGTTCGTACTCGAAGCGCTTCCTGCCGTCATTCTCGGCGTTGTCGTGTTCTTCTACATGACCGATCGGCCCGAAAACGCCAACTGGCTGAAGGAAGACGAAAAAGCATGGCTCGTCAATGCGATGAAAATGGAGGCGGCCAGGAAGGCGTCGGCCGGCAACCACAGCATCCTCAAGGGAATGCTGAATCCGCAGGTGCTTGCCCTCGCGCTCATCTATTTCGGGACGTCGGCCGGTTTGTACACGCTCGGCATCTGGGCGCCGCAGATCATCCAGCAACTCGGCGTTTCATCCATGACGGTCGGACTGCTGAATGCGATTCCACCTGCCATTTCGGTGGTCGCCATGGTGCTGTGGTCGCGCCATTCGGACCGCACCCGCGAGCGGACCTGGCACGTCATAATCGCGTGCGCGGTCGCGGCGTTCGGCCTGGTGATCGCCGCAGGCACGCAGGGGCTGCTTGGTCTGATCCTTGCGCTGACGATCGTGAATATCGGCATCAGCTGCGCAAAACCGCCGCTGTGGAGCATGCCGACGATGTTCCTGAGCGGGGCTGCCGCCGCGACGGGGATTGCGACCATCAATTCGCTGGGTAACCTTGGCGGATTCGTGGGGCCTGCCATGATCGGCTGGATCAAGGACGAAACCGGCAGTTTCGAGGGCGGGCTCTATTTCGTCGCCGCCCTGCTCGTGGTGTCGGCAGTGACGACCCTGCTCCTGGCGCGTTCCCAGAAATCGAAGCCTGACGGCCACACCGTCGCGGCCAGTTGACAAGCGAGGCATGCGTCTGGAGAGCATGCAGGCAGTCAGGGCGACAAATCGGGAAGCCCACGATATGTCGCCTCGATATATCCGACTGGCGATTCACATGCTATCGATTGATAAACAAATGTGAAATCTCTGCGATGTTATTCGCTGGAGTTATCTCGGAAATCTGAAACAGAAATTGGATTTATAACTGGACTGCACGTATCCTGTATTTCTCGACATAGGTCGTTGAATGCACTGGAGTCATCATGAAAGTTATCGTTACCAAAGCTGTTTCCTCCTCTGGTTTGTTATCCAGCCTCCTGGGAAATTTACGTCGTGTATTTCGTGCCGCCTGCGCCAGCCTGCGCCGCGGTATCGAACTCAGTGGTGAAAAATACATGAACGGAATGATTCCTCCGCTGTAAGCACTGAAATCGGCGCTGGCACAGTTCTGTTTTCTTCGATATTGTCCGATCGCCGGAAATATCGGCAGCCTGGCAGTTGATTCCACTTCTTGTCGACCGACGGGCGCAGCATCGCATGCAGTGCCCAGCGCGTGGCCAGCCTTTCCACATTGCGCTGGCCTGGCCCAATATGTCACGCCCGGACGCGTCGCCACTCGCAGACGCATACGGATTCGAATCGCGTCCTGGCCTCCGGATAATAAACGCACTGGCCTCATTCGAGGCCCGTTTCGTTTATAGGCTTCATCTCGAACCAATGATGAAGCGACCAGTGCACGCGTCAATAGTGCTACTAGGCCACCCGATCGCCCGGGTTCCGTCGAGGGCGCTCAGTGCGATTCAGGTCCGGATAGCCGGTCGGAATCTCGCAAGGCATTACGATCCACTCTTCGCTGTCGGATCATTTTTCAGGTATTTGCGCCTGATATAGGCCGCGACCTCGGCCACGTTCTGTTCGACCGAGACAGAGGTCTTCCGACTGCTGCCATGCCTGTCGAAGCCCGTTTTTAACCACTCTTGATATGATGTCAGGGTCGTGAACTGACACACATGGGCCAATAAGTCCCGCCCGGATACCTCGCCTCTTGCATACGCATTGATCATAGTCATATCGCAATGGTCGATCCTGATGCCTTCGGCAGTGACGCCATTGAGCATGTGCGCAACCTGCCGTCCACGCATATGTCGAAACGTTGATGACATTCTTGCCAGCTGATTGGATGATGCTGCTTGCATGGTCGGTGGCCGTGAGAATTGGTGAGATTTCAGATCCTAGGTTAGCTCCCGGTGCAAGCGCCCGCAAGGGACATAAGTACTTGATGGAAACATCAACGTTTTGAATTGCTAGCTGATGAGTAACATTCCACCAATGGTCCTTCCTGACGGACGACTGGCACAAGTGGACAAGGCCCTATCACGGCCCTGGCGGCCGATCGGTCATCACATGGGAGGTAGCATCGATGTCCTCACGCAGCGACCGGCCGAGTTCGATCGGTGCGCCGATGCCATGCATTGTGTACGGTCGGAATCGGCTGCCTGATATTCGACACGCTCCAGGGCAGCGCCGGGAACCTGAACCAGCCGGTTTGAAATGTCGAACGAAAGACCGGCCTTGTCGTCCGATCGAGCTAACAAGATGCTATTGTCTTGCTTTACTGGCTGCCCACATCATCCACTTCCTTTGATGCAAGCTATCACGCGAATTCAACCACCTGCTCCAAGCGCCCGCTTCCTGGCGGGGGGCGGAACGATGGGAGGGGTATTCCGGGGCTTCGATTGGGCGTCCACGCCGCTTGGCGCCCTGGAAGCGTGGCCACAATCGCTTCGAACCGCAGTCAGCATCCTGCTCAACGCGCGTCACCCCATGTATATCGCCTGGGGCCCCGATCTGCTTCTGCTCTATAACGATGGCTATCGTGACATTCTTGGCGCGAAGGCGTCGGACCCGCGGCAGGTGTTGGGCAAGCCGTTCGAGCAGGTCTGGCGCGAAGTATGGGACCTGGTCGGGCCCATGCTGGCGGCGACGATGGAAGGTGAAACCTTGTGGTTCGAAGACCAGGAATTCGCGCTCACGCGCAATGGCTTCGTGGAGCAGGTCTTCGCGAGCTTTTCGACCAGCCCGATCCGTGCCGAGGCTGGTGACATCGCAGGGGTGTTCTGCGTGTGCAGCGAGACCACCGGGAAGATCCGCTCGCAACAGGAACGCCTGCGATTACTCGACGTGATCGGCGAAGCGACCCGCCTCGCCGACGAGCCGCAGGCCATCATGGAACACAGCACGCGGCTGCTCGGCGAGTACCTGAAGGTGACCCGGGTCGCCTATGCCGACCTGGAGCCGGACAACGATCGCTTCACCATCCGCCACGACTGGCGGGTCGAAGGAGCGATCAGCACGGTGGGCGTTTATTCGCTCGACCTGTTCGGTTCGCGCGCCACGTCCAATCTGCGCATCGGCCGCACGCTCATGATCGATGATGTCGATCGTGAGTTGACGGCGGACGACGGGGCGAACATGTTCAACCAGATCGGCATCAAGGCGATTATCTGCTGCCCCCTGGTCAAGCAGGGCCGGCTCGTGGCCATGATGGCGGTGCACCAGGAGCGGCCGCGTACCTGGAGCGCGGACGATGTGGCGCTGGTGGAGACCGTGGTCGACCGCTGCTGGGCCCACATCGAACGGGTGCGCTCGATGGAGGCGTTGCGCGAAGCCGACCGACGCAAATCCGAATTCCTGGCCACCCTGGCGCACGAGTTGCGCAATCCGCTCGCCCCGATCCGCAATGCGCTCGAATTGCTGCGCCTGAGCGGGGACAAGCCGGCGATGCTGGAAAGAGTGCGCGGCACGATGGAGCGCCAGGTCGACCAGATGGTCCATCTCATCAATGATTTGCTGGATATCGCACGCATTTCCAGCGGCAAGATGGTCCTGCAGATCGAGCGCGTCGACATGCAGTCGGTCATCGCGAGCGCAGTCGAAACCAGCCTTCCCCTGATCGAGGCAGGGGGACACGAACTCGCGCTCGACCTGCCGGATGCTGCGATCTGGGTCGATGTCGATACGGTGCGCCTGAGCCAGGTGCTCAGCAACCTCTTGTCGAACGCGAGCAAGTACACGCCCCAGCATGGCCGGATCGGCATTTCGGCGCGTATCAGTGGCGACGCCGTGGTCATCGACGTGTCGGATACCGGCATCGGGATCGCGACCCATGATCTGGAGCGGGTGTTCGACATGTTCTCCCAGGCGCCCCACAGCATCGGGATATCGAAAGGTGGGCTCGGCATCGGCCTGTCCCTGGTGCGCCGCCTGGTGTCTCTTCACGGCGGGAGCGTCAGCGCATCCAGTGCGGGCGCTGGCCATGGCAGCACGTTCACCATTCGCCTGCCGTGCATGTCAGCCGCCCCGGCAGGCACGCCAGTTTCAGTCGCAGAGCCACCGGGCGTCGCGGCGAATGCCGTCCAGCTGCGCATACTCGTGGCCGACGACAATGCGGATGCCGCGGACACCCTGTCATTGGTGCTGCGCGAAAAAGGGCATGAGGTGCATGTGGCGTATGGCGGAGAGGACGCCGTGCGAATGGGAACCTCCATCGTGCCGGACCTTGTCTTTCTCGATCCCGGCATGCCTCACATCGACGGCTACGAAACGGCGCGCGCCCTGCGCGCGCTGCCCGCGCTTGCTGAAGCCAGGCTGGTGGCCTTGACCGGCTGGGGTGCGCAAGAGGATCGGGCGCGGACACGCGCCGCCGGCTTCGACGCCCATCTGCTCAAGCCGGCCATGCCGGAGGCGCTGGATGCCGTTCTGGCCTCGGCCATTGAGCGAAGCCGGGATCGGCGTCGTCATTCATGACCTGGATTCACCAGCTCATGTAAACATATCGTTTGTCACCGGTGAGCGCGATATGGAGAATGCCGTATTCTTCATCACCTGCCGGCGCGCCATCGATGAAATTCCTGCGCGGGTGGAGACGCGCGCGGGGGAACGCCTGGCATCGACAACAACAGGCTGTTCGTGAAAAAAACAACGATCGCAGTGCCGCTTCTTTGTGCACTGGCATTTCCGGCATTCGCCGATGAGGCAATGTCTATTTATGGCGTGATCGACATGGCGCTGGTGCGCGAGGCGGGCGGCAAGGACGGCGCCCTGACCAGGCTCACCAGCGGCGTGCCCATGGGCTCGCGCCTCGGCTTTGGTGGCAGCGAGGAGCTGGGCCGCGGCGTCAAGGCCTTGTTCCTGCTCGAGAACGGCTTCCAGGCCGACACCGGAGAGGTCGGGCAGGGAGGCACATTGTTCGGCCGCCAGGCCTGGGTCGGACTACAGGGGCCGTTCGGCAGCGTGCTGGTTGGGCGCCAGTACACGCCGCAATACGCGACCGCGGTGATGGCCGATCCTTTCGGTTCCGGCTATGTTGCCGACAGCAAGAACCTGGTGGCCACGAGCGGGAATGCCTTCAGCCGCATGGACAATACCGTCAAGTACCTGTCGCCGTTCAAGGCCCAGGGCGTCACGGTCGAACTGGCGGCGGCGCCGGGTGAATCCGGCGCCGCTGGCGGGCGCCAGCTGGGTGCGGCGCTCGATTGGCGCGCCGGCGCGCTGCGCCTGCGCCTCGGCCACCACGACCGCGACAACGGCAGCGCCGGCGCCAACGGACGCAACACGCTGCTGGGCGCGAACTACGACGCCGGGATCGTGACACTGTACGCCGCCTTCGGGCGCAATCGCGGCCTGAACAGCTCCGTGCTGCGCAACACGGCCAACCCGTTCGGGCGCGCGCGGGCGCCCGCGGCCTCCCGCGACAGCGTCGACCGGCTGATCGGCCTGCTGCTGCCGTTCGGCTCATACGCGCTGATGGCGTCGCTGATCGACAAGGACGACCGCGGCGAGGCCGACCAGGATGCGCGCCAGTACGCGCTCGGCCTGCGTTACGCGCTGTCCAGGCGCACCGAGCTGTATGCGGTGCACTCGCGCATCGTCAACCGCAACGGCGCCGGCTACACGGTCGGCAACGCCAGCGAGTCGGGCAGCGGCGACCGCGCCAGTTCGCTCGGCGTGCGCCATTCATTCTGAGGCGCCGGCGCCGGTCGCGGCCATATGTGGCGCGCCGCGCGCCAGCTCGCCGAGCAGCCAGCGCTTGAACAGGGCGGTGGCGGTATCCTGTTCGAGGCTGTGCGGATGCACCAGGTAGTGCGCCACGTAGCGTACCGTGGTGCTGCGACCGATCAGCGGCGCCACCAGCCGGCCGGTGGCCAGTTCGCGCTCGGCCAGCAGGGTCGATTCCAGCGCCACCCCGAGGCCGTCGACCGCCGCCGCGATCGACATCGAGCTGCGGTCGAACGCGAGCGCGAAGTCGCCCGGCGTGGCCAGCCCGTTGGCGCTGAACCAGCCGCCCCATTGCACCGACTGGCCGTCGCTCTGGATCAGCGGCGCCTGGTACAGGTCGCGCACTGACCCGATCGTCGCCGCCAGCGCCGGGCTGCACAACGGCGTGAGTTCTTCGACCACCAGCGGAATCTGCGCGTGGCGCGACGGCTGCGGGACGCCGTACACGATGTCGATGTCGTGGCGGTCGTCCTCGAAGGTCGCGTAGTCGGTGTCGGCCGACACCTGCAGGGCGATGCCGGGATGGGCAGCCATGAAACCGGTCAGGCGCGGCATCAGCCACTGCACCGCGAAGGTCGGCGCGGTGTGCAGGCGCAGCGGCGCCACCCGCTGCTCGGGCTGGGCGCGCTGGAAGCCGCGCCGCATTTCCTCGAATCCGCGCTGCACGTGCTCGAGCAGCAGCCGGCCTTCGCGCGTCAGTTCCAGGGAGCGCGTGGTGCGCACGAACAGCGTCATGCCCGCGCTGTCCTCGAGCTTGCGGATCGCGTGGCTGACGGCGCTCGGCGACAGGTCGACTTCGCGTGCGGCGGCGGCGAACGAACCCGTGCGGCCAGCCGACTCGAACACCCGCAAGGCCGTCAACGGCACCCGGCGAAACTGCTTGATTAGTGAATTGGATTCACCATCCGGCGTAAATATTTCCTTTGTGGCAGTCATCTGTTTTGCGTGAAAATAAAGATCAGCCTTCAACAAGAAAGGCGCGCATCGGTGAACATTTTGCATGAAA
The DNA here is from genome assembly GCF_050434365.1 of Massilia sp. UYP32. Classification (NCBI taxonomy): domain Bacteria; kingdom Pseudomonadati; phylum Pseudomonadota; class Betaproteobacteria; order Burkholderiales; family Oxalobacteraceae; genus Massilia; species Massilia sp. UYP32. Next base: position 27,302 of record NZ_JBNDIK010000037.1, on the reverse strand, counting down.
TCGCCGAGTCCAGCGCCTTCTTATCCACTTTTTGATCAGGGGAGACCATGCCCGATTCCGGCGACCAGGTCGCATCTACCGCATTCCAGACAATCCGCGCCCATGCCTGGCGCATGCGCCGCTTCGCCCTGCGCATGGGCGAAGTGCAGGGCCAGGGCTACGTCGGCCAGGCCCTCGGCTGGGCCGACGTGCTGGCCGTGGCATATTGCCACGCCATGAACCTGCGCCCGGCCGAACCAGAGTGGGAAGGGCGCGACCGCTTCCTGCTGTCGCACGGCCACTACGCCATCGCCCTGTACGCCGCGCTGTTCGAGGCGGGCGTGCTGCACGAGGACGAACTCGAAACCTATGGCTCGGACGATAGCCGCCTGCCGATGTCGGGCATGGCCACCTATACGCCGGGGATGGAAATCTCGGGTGGTTCGCTCGGCCAGGGCCTGGCGATCGGCGTCGGCCAGGCGCTGGCGCTGCGCATGAAGGGCAGCAGCGCACGCGTGTTCAATTCGATGTCCGATGGCGAACTGGACGAGGGCGCCGTGTGGGAAGCGGCCATGTCGGCCGCGCACCACAAGCTGTCCAACCTGATCAACCTGGTCGACATCAACCGCCAGCAGGCCGACGGTCCGTCGCACGACATCCTGCAGTTCGAGCCGCTGGTGGACAAGTGGCAAGCCTTCGGCTGGCACGTGCAGCGGGTCGACGGCAACGACCTGGCGGCGGTGATCGCCGCCTTCGACACCGCGCTCGCCTTCGAGGGCGAGCAGCCACGCGTGATCCTGTGCGACACGCTGATGGGCAAGGGCGTGCCGTTCCTGGAGCAGCGCGAAAAGAACCATTTCATCCGGGTCGAGGCCGACGAGTGGCAGCGGGCCCTGGCCGACCTCGATGCCACCTACGCCGAATGGAGCCGTGCATGAATCCCGTCCCGACCGCAGAACACGGCAAGCCGGCCAAGCCGCGCCTGACCACCTCGGCGATGATCGCCTCGATCGCCTCCGAAGGACAGCGCACCCAGCCGGCCCCGTTCGGCCATGCGCTGATCGAGGCGGGCAAGCGCGATCCGCGCATCGTCGGACTGACCGCCGACCTGGCCAAGTACACCGACCTGCACATCTTCGCCCGTGAATATCCGGAGCGCTTCGTGCAGATGGGCATGGCCGAGCAGTTGCTGATGGCGGCCGCCGGCGGCATGGCGAAGGAGGGGTTCATCCCGTTCGCCACCACCTACGCCGTGTTCGCCACCCGCCGCGCCTATGACTTCATCCACCAGGTGATCGCGGAAGAAAACCTGAACGTCAAGATCTGCGCCGCGCTGCCGGGCCTGACCACCGGCTACGGCCCCAGCCACCAGGCCACCGAAGACCTGGCCCTGATGCGTGCGATCCCGAACATGACCGTGATCGACCCCTGCGACGCGCTCGAGACCAGCCAGTGCGTGGCCGCGATCGCGCGCCATGAAGGCCCGGTCTACATGCGCCTGTCGCGCGGCCGGGTGCCGCTGGTCCTGGACGACTACGATGGCCAGTTCGAGATCGGCAAGGCCAGGCTGCTGCGCGATGGCAAGGACGTGCTGGTGATCTCCAGCGGCCTGATGACGATGCGCGCGCTCGAAGTGGCGGACAAGCTGGCGCAGGATCGCATCGAGGTGGCGGTGCTGCATGTGGCCACCATCAAGCCGCTCGACGTCGATACCATCGTGGCGCAATGCCGGCGCGCAGGGCGGCTGGTCGTGGTGGCCGAGAACCACAGCGTGGTCGGCGGCCTGGGCGAAGCGATCGCGCTGGCCCTGCTGCACGCGCGGGTCCAGCCCGAGTTGCGCCACGTGGCGCTGCCGGACGCGTTTCTCGACGCCGGCGCGCTGCCGACGCTGCACGACCGCTACCGCATCTCGCTCGAGGCGATGGCGGCCGACGTCCGCGCCTGGCTGGGCTGACGCCAGCGCGAATGCCAGGCCCGGCTGGCTGGCAGGCAGGCGCCGTCGAGACGCGGCGCCTTTCTTGCCGGGCACCCCACGATAAAAACGACAAGGAATTCGGAGATGCACATCGACCAAGCGGTGGCCACGCCATCCACGCCCGCGGCAGGACCCCGGAAACGTATCTGGATTTACGTTTTCCTCTTCACGCTAACACTGATCAACTACATCGACCGGATCTCGCTGTCGGTCGCCTCCACCGCCCTCAAGGAAGAATTCGGCATCTCGCCGGTGGCCATGGGCTACCTGCTGTCGTCCTTCGTGTGGCTGTACTTCATCGCCCTGATCCCGATGGGCTACCTGGTCGGGCGCTACGGACCCAGGCAGGTCAACACCTATGGCATCGGCGTGTGGTCGGTCGCCACCGTGTGCACCGCCTTCGCCACCGGCTTCTATTCGCTGCTGGCGGCGCGCCTGGTGATGGGCGCCGGCGAAGCGACCACCTACCCGGCCGGGGCGCGCGTGGTGCGCGACTGGATGCCGCTCAAGGAGCGCGGCATGGCCACGGCGGTATTCCACAGCGGCAGCCTGGTCGGGCCTGCGGTCGGCGCGATCGGCTTCGGCTGGCTGATCACCACGGTCGGCTGGCGCATCGCCTTCGTGGTAGCCGGTGCGACCGGCTTCATCTGGCTGGCGGCCTGGCTCAAATGGTACCGCCACCCGAGCAAGGCGCCGTGGCTGAGTGCGGCAGAGCTGCGCGAGATCACCGATGGCGACGCCGCAAACGCCACCGTTGGCGCCACCGCGGTCGCGCCGCTCGGCATCCGTGGCCTGGCCCGCTCGCGCACCATGTGGGCCATCGGCCTGTCGCACGGCTGCGCCGTGTATGCGACCTATTTCTTCCTGACCTGGCTGCCTTCTTACCTGCAGGCGGAAAAGGGCCTGTCGGTGATGACGAGTTCGATGTACACGGCGATTCCCTACCTCGGCGCGGCGGTGCTGGCGATCGTGGTCGGCCGCGTCAGCGACCTGGTGGTGAGCCCGGCCGCGGCGCAACGTGGCGGCCGCCGGCTGGTGGTCGGCGCCGTGCTGCTCGGATCGTCCGTGATCCTGCTGGTGCCGATGCTGGCCGAGACCTGGGCCATCCTCTTGGTCATCACGCTGTCGCTGGCCACCTGCGCCTCGGCCATCTCGCTCAACCTGTCCCTGGTCAACGACCTGCTGCGCTCGAACCAGGACGTGGGCACCGCCGCCGGCTTCGTCACCGCCGTCGGCAACCTGTTCGGCCTGCTGGCGCCGATCGTCACCGGCTACGTGGTGGCGGGCACCGGCGGGTTTGCCGCCGCCTTCGCCGTGGTCGGCATCCTGCTGATCGTCGGCGCGGCCCTCTCGGTCTTCGGAGCGCGCCGCCCGGTGGGCTGAAAGCGCTGTCGCAAGACCTGTTCATCTTTATCGTCGTGAAAACTGGAGCACCATGAGTACTACCAACAAGAGGGGCAACCCCGCCCAGCCGTCCGCGCCAGCGGCCGGCACGGGCTGGCGCATCGCCCTCGTCGTCATTCCCCTGTTCATCGGCCTGTTCGGCCTGGCCATGCTGGGTGGCGGAATCTGGCTGATCGCCGTCGGCGGCAGCCCCTACTATGCGCTGGCCGGCGCCGCCCTGCTGGCCGGGGCCGTGCTGCTGGCGCGCAGGAAGCGCGGTGGCCAGGCCGTGATCGGCATCGCCTGGCTGGCCACGCTGGCCTGGGCCGTGTGGGAAGTCGGCTTCAATGGCTGGGGCCTGGTGCCGCGCGTGGTCGGCGTCACGGTGCTGTTCATGCTGGCGCTCGCGCTGTCGCCGATGATGTCGCCGATGTTGTCGCAGATGCCTTCGCGGTCACCAGCCGTCGGCGCGCGCCGGCGGGCGCTCGACCCACTGCAGACCGCTGCGGCGCTGGCGGCGATCGCCGTGCTGGCGATCCTCGGCGTGCTGGTCGCGCGCGAAGGCGTGCGCAGCGTCGAATCCGCGCAGTTCCCGGCCGTCCTGGCCGGCGCGGTCGGCGGCACCACGGCCGATTGGCCGACCTATGGCGGCGACGCCAGCGCCCAGCGCTACAGCGCGCTGTCGCAGATCACGCCGGATAACGTCGGCCGCCTGGAGCGCGCCTTCGTGTTCCATACCGGCGACCTGCCGGCCAAGGGCGAGCGCTATTCGCCGGCCAACACGCCGCTCAAGATCGGCAACGACCTCCTGGTGTGCTCGGCCAAGAACATCCTGTTCGCCGTCAACGCCGCAACGGGAGAACAGCGCTGGCGCTACGATCCGCAGGTGCCGGGCGAAGGCATCGCCCACGCCGCCGTCTGCCGCGGCGTGGCGGTGTACACCGCGCCCCAGCTGGCTGACGATGCCGCCTGCAAGACGCGCGTGATCAGCACCACGCTGGATGCCCGCATCGTCGCAGTCGACCTGCGCGACGGCAAACCGTGCGCCGACTTCGGCGGCGCCGGCGGCAAGCCGGGCCAGGTCGACCTGTGGCAGGATCTCGGCAAGAAGGTGCCGGGCTGGTATTCGCCGACGGCGGCGCCGACCGTGGTGCGCGGCGTGATCGTCACCGGCGCCCAGGTGCGCGACGGCCAGGACGAAGACGCGCCGTCGGGCGTGATCCGCGGCTACGACGCCGTCACCGGCCAGCTGGCCTGGGCCTGGGACCTGGGCAATCCGGACAATGTCAAGGGTCCTGCGGCGGGCCAGACGTACACCCGCGGCACCCCGAATATGTGGACCACGGCGGTCGGCGACGAGGCGCTCGGCCTGGTCTACCTGCCGATCAGTAATTCGTCGATCGACTACTTCGGCGGCAACCGCAGCGAGGCCGAGAACACATACTCCGATTCGCTGGTGGCGGTGGACGTGACCACCGGCCGCGACGTCTGGCACTTCCAGGCGCTGCAGCGCGACCTGTGGGACTACGACCTCGGCAGCCAGCCGAGCCTGCTGGATTATCCCGGCCCCGACGGCAAGCCGGTCGCCGCCATCCTGCTGCCGACCAAGCAGGGCGATATGTACATCTTCGACCGCGCCACCGGCAAGCCCTTGATCCCGATCGGCAGCGTCAAGGCGCCCAAGCTCGGTTCGGTGGAGCCGGACTTCGTGGCCGACACCCAGCCGACGTCGCTCTGGCACAGCCTGCGCAAGGACCCAAAGACTGAAGCCGACATGTGGGGCTTCTCGCCGGTCGACCAGCTGATGTGCCGGATCCAGTTCCGCCAGTCGAACTACGCCGGCTACCTGACCCCGCCGTCGAGCGACAAGCCGTGGATCCAGTACCCCGGCTACAACGGCGGCTCGGACTGGGGTTCGGTCGCGATCGACCCGGTGCGCCGCATCCTGATCGCTAACTACAACGACGTGCCGAACCGCAGCCAGCTGATTCCGCGCGAACAGGCCAACAGGATGGGCGTGCAGCCGATCTACGCCAGCAAGGACGCCAACGCCAAGGCGGCCGGCAAGGGCGAGGGCGGTTCCTCGGTGTACCCGCAGATCAATGCGCCGTACGCCATCAGCGTGAATGCGGGCTGGCGCAATATCGGCACCGGCGTGCCATGCACGGCGCCGCCGTACGGCGGCATCCGCGCCGTCAGCCTGGACACGGGTGAGACCTTGTGGGACGGCCCGCTCGGCACGGCGCGCCGCAACGGCCCATGGGGTATCCCGTCGTACATCCCGTTCGACATCGGCCTGCCCAACAACGGCGGTTCGGTGGTGACGGCCGGCGGCCTGGTGTTCATCGGCGCCGCCACCGACAACCTGTTCCGCGCGATCGACATCCGCACCGGCAAGACCGTCTGGACCGACGTGCTGCCGGCCGGCGGCCAGGCCAACCCGATCGCCTATGAGATCAACGGCGAGCAATACATCCTGATCGCCGCCACCGGTCACGCCTTCATGGAAACCGGCAACAGCGACGCCATCATCGCCTACAAGCTGCGCAAGTAAGCCAGCGGGGCGCCATCAGGCCAGTCATCCGACTGGCCTTTTTCACTTCAGAAAGGACACTCTCATGGATCTCGGACTGCAAGGACGCAAGGTACTGGTCAGCGGCGGCTCGCGCGGCATTGGACGCGCGATCGTCGAATGCTTTCTGGCCGAGGGCGCGCAGGTCGCGTTCTGCGCGCGCAATGCCGGCGGTGTGGCGGCGGCGCAGGACGCCTTCGGCGCGCGCGCTTGCGGCGCGGCGGTCGACGTCACCGATGCGGCCCAGGTGACGGCCTGGGTCGGGGAGGCGGCGCGCCGCATGGGCGGGCTGGACATCGTGGTGCCGAACGTCAGCGCGCTGGCCGGCGGCGACGACCTGGCCACCTGGCGGCGCGCCTTCGAGACCGACCTGCTCGGCACCGCGGCGATGGTCAAGGCGGCGCTGCCGCATCTGCAGGAGTCGGACGCGGCCTCGATCGTGCTGATCTCGAGCGTGTCGGGACGTGAGATCGACATGTTTGCCGAACCATACGGGGTGCTGAAGGCAGCGCTGACCCATTACGGAAAGACGCTGTCGACGCGGCACGCCGCCGATGGCATCCGTGTCAATACGGTTTCGCCTGGAAATGTGTATTTCGCCGATGGGGTATGGGGTGACATCGAGCGCAATCAGCCGGAAACCTTCGCCGCCTGCCTGGCCGCGAATCCGCTCGGCCGCATGGCGACGCCCGACGAGGTGGCGCGCGCCACGGTATTTCTTGCCAGCCCGGCGGCGGGATTCACGACCGGCACCAATCTGCTGGTCGACGGCGGGCTCACGCGCGGGGTGCAGTTCTGACGACAGCGCGGTCTGCGCCATGCAATCGTCCCAGCTATCTTGCAAGCCAATGAGTGGCTATTCAAAAAACGAGCTGGATGTAAAAAGAGCGCGATACATCCCGCTCTTTTTACCTTGTCCGTCACGACGCAGTATCAGCGCGGCTTGGCGCTGTTTCAGCGATCACTTCTGCTTGTAGTAAACACGACCCGATAACCCGATCGTGCCGGCGCCGTTGGACAAGTCTTCGGTGCCGGTCAGGTAGCCGCCGCCGGTTGCGCGAGCATAGGTGCCGGTGCCGCCGGTGATGGTGAAGGTGCCGCCGTTCATGACGTAGGCAGTGCCTGCGCCGGTGGGGACGAACTGGCCACCGTAGTTGGCGAAAATCTGGTCGCCGTTTGGATACAGCAGGACGAACTTGCCATTGCTGAAGGTGAATGTGGTGCCAGACTGGGCGAAGCAATCTCCGCCGACGAACGCGACCGGCGTTCCTTCGGCCGTCTCGCCGTGGCCGGCGAGCTTGCCGCCGAGGGTGGACGCACATTGCGGCGCAGGGCCAACTTTTTCATTGAACACGCCCTTGATTTCAAGCGCCTTGACCACGTGAGGACCGGCCGAGGCCGAGAACGAAGCGGCCATCAGGACCAGGCTGGACAGGAGGCGGAGCGAGACGGTCTTCATTAAACTTGTTCCTTGGTTGTTAAAAAATTGTTAATGGAACATAGTAAGACAAGCGAAGAATTTTTTTTACGCGCACGATTCGTTTTTTAACATTGTTGCGAGTTTTCCACGCTTACGTCATAGACCACCTCATCCCCCGAGGATCGCGCCGAACCCGGTCGCCAGCGACCTGATTCGGCCATTTTGTTGACTGAGTCAGCAATATCGCGCACAATCGGCGTGTTTCCTATGCTGGAGCATCGATGCCCGCCTCGCCAAACTCTGAAAAAATTGCGCTAGTCCGCTCGTACAACCGATTCTTCACGCGCCACATCGGTGTGCTCAGCGAAAGACTCCTGCAAACCGAATTCACCTTGACGGAGCTGCGTGTACTGTATGAGCTGGCGCATCACGGCGACCAACAACCAGCAGCCCTTTGCCGCCAGCTCGGTCTGGATCGCGGCTATTTGAGTCGTATTGTCGGGAGATTCGAGTCCGCGGGAATGGTCGCCAAGATCGCTTCTGCGGTCGACGGCCGCGCCAAGCTGCTTCACCTGACGGACCATGGCCGCGCGGTCTACGAACCACTGGATCGCCGTTCCTGCGAAGAAGTGGGGGACATGCTGGCGCGTTTTGACGAGGCTGATCAGCAACGCTTGCTCGATGCCATGGCCACGATCCAGACGCTGCTAGAGAAAAAAGGGGTCATGAAATTTGCTCAACCTTTTGTCGTGCGCACCCATCAGCCCGGGGACTTGGCGTGGATTGCCCGGCGCCACGGTGAATTCTATGTAGAGCAGCAGGGTTGGGACAGCAGCTTTGAAACAATGGTGGAACAGATTTGTGGTGATCTGGAGCACGATTTCGACCCGGCAGCCGAGCGCTGTTGGATTGCCGAAATGGGGGGAGAGCGCGTCGGTTCGATTGCGATAACGCGCAGTGGAGAGGCGGGCGTCGCAAAGCTACGTTTGCTTCTGGTGGCGGAGCAGGCGCGTGGCTCGGGATTGGGCGCGCATCTGGTTGATACATGTCACGAGTTCGCCCGGAATGCTGGCTACAGACGGATGCGTCTCTGGACGACCAACCATCAAGAGGACGCGCGCCATATCTACCGCAACAAAGGCTATGTGCTTGTCGCTGAAGAACCCGTGCATGCCTTCGGCAAGGCCATGATCAACGAGACGTGGGAACTGGATCTGTAGTGCCGAAGTAGTACCGAAGACTTGCCGCGCGCCGGCGCTCGATATCGGTCGCGCGCGGGCACTGCAGAAACATGTCGAGAATGTCTCGAGATGCCCCCCCTGGAGCGGCAAGCCCTTGAGCAGGCCGCACCCTGAAAAACATCTTGCTCGCCTCTCTGAACACGTCAGCCTTGTCCCTTCTTGGATCCGCCATGTCGAGGGTGAGGTTGGCGCCACCGGGTCACGCCGCCACCCCCGCACAGGCATCGACCGGATCGAGCGCGAACAGCGCCTGCCCCGCATGCACCATCCTGCCGGCCCGGCAATACACGGCGGTGACCGTCCCCGCGTGCGGCGCCTGCACCGAAAACTCCATCTTCATCGCCTCGAGGATGGCCACCACTTCTCCGGCCCGCACCGCCTGGCCTGGTTCCACCATCAGCTTCCACACATTCCCCGACATTTCCGCGGCGACCGTGGATCCCGCACCATCGGTCGATTCAGGCTGGTTCTCGTCCTCATGCGCCGCGCCGGCGCCCACGTCGCCATGCCACAGCGCCACCTCGGCCGCGAACGCAGCTTGCTGCCGCGCCCTGAAGGCCTCGATGGCGCCGGCATCCGCCGCCAGCCGGCGCTCGTGTTCATCCAGGTCGAACAGCGCGTCTTCGATCCGCACCTGGGCGCGCCCTGCACGGAAGTCGTCGCGGAGTCGCTCGAGCTCGGCCTCGCTCACCGGATAGAAGCGCACCCGGTCAAAGAAGCGCAGCAGCCACGGCTCGTTGCCGAACTGGCGGTTGTGCAAAAATTTATTCCAGATCGGCACCGTGCGTCCGACCAGCTGGTAGCCGCCGGGCGAATCCATCCCGTAGATGCACATATAGATGCCGCCGATTCCCACCGTGCCTTCGGCGGTATGGGTGCGCGCCGGGTTGTACTTGGAGGTCAGCAGGCGGTGGCGCGGGTCGAGCGGCACCGCGCATGGGGCGCCCAGGTAGACGTCGCCCAGGCCCATCACCATGTAGCTGGCGTCGAATATCGCGTCGCGCACCATGTCGCGGCTGTCCAGCCCATTGATGCGCTGGATGAAATCGACGTTGTTCGGCAGCCAGGGCGCCTCGGCCTTGACCGTTTCGCGGTAGCGCGCGACGGCGCCGAGCGTCGCCGAATCCTCGAACGCCAGCGGCAGGTGCACGATGCGGCTCGGCACCCGCAGGCCGGCGACGTCGGGCAGTTGCGTCTCCAGCGCCATCAGGTGACCCAGCAGCGCGGCCTGCGCCAGCACCCGGCTGTCGTAGTGGATCTGCACCGAGCGCACGCCGGGCGACAGCTCCCGCACGCCCGGCAGGCGCAGGGCGGTCAGCGCCTCCATCAGCAGGTGCACGCGCAGCCGCGCGCGCAGGTCCAGCACGTTCGGGCCGTATTCGAGCAGGATGTACTTGTCGCCGGCCTGGCGGTAGGCCACCGCCGGGCGCGTGCCGCTGGCCGGTAGCGTGGCCAGTATGCAGCTCGACATGGCGGCCGGCGCTTGCACGGGCAGGCCGGGCAGGGGGCCAAGGTCGCGAATCGCGCTATCCATGGCCAGTTCCAGCGCGAGCGCGTCGTCGAAACCGATACGCCGGAAGCGGATCGTGTCGCCCGGCTTGACCTGGCCCACCTTCCACAGCTCGGCGCGGGCGATCGTGACCGGGCACACGAAGCCGCCCAGGCTCGGCCCGTCGCAGGTGAGGATCACCGGCGTGTCGCCCGTGAAGTTGACGCTGCCGATCGCGTACACGCAGTCGTGCACGTTCGACGGGTGCAGGCCGGCCTCGCCGCCGTCGCTGCGCGTCCATTCCGGCTTCGGGCCGAGCAGGCGCACGCCCAGCCGGTTCGAGTTGTAGTGCACCTCGTAGTCGGTGGCGAAGAAGGTCGCGATGCTGTCCTCGGTGAAAAAATCCGGCGCGCCGTGCGGGCCGTACAGCACCCCGATGTCCCAGTGGCTGCCGTAGGCCGGCGCCAGCGCCGGCGCCAGCGCGCGCGGCGCGTCCAGGGGCGCAGCCCCGGGCCGGCAGATCGGCAGCACGTCGCCCACGCCCAGCGTGCGCCCCGCGTGGCCGCCGAATTTCCCGAGGACGAAGGTCGACTTGCTGCCCAGGTAGTCGGGGACGTCGAGGCCGTGGCGCAAGGCGATGTAGCTGCGGCAGCCGCTCGCCGCGCGCCCCATGCGCAGCACCTGGCCGGCGCGCACCGCGATCGGCTGCCACCAGGCCAGCGGGGCGCCGTCGTCGAGGGTGGCCTCGGCCGGCGCGCCGGTCAGCGCGATCAGCGCGTCGCCGTGGAAGCGCAGCGTCGGGCCCTGCAGCGTGCATTCGAGGCCGGCGGCATCTTCGGGATTGCCGACGATGCGGTTGGCCAGGCGAAACGCCAGGTCGTCCATCGGGCCCGAGGGCGGCACGCCGATGTCCCAGTAGCCGGCGCGGCCCGGGTAGTCCTGCACCGTGGTGTAGGTGCCGCCGCTGAGCACCTCGACCAGGGGCGAGACGTGGGTGTAGCGGTCGAGGAAGGCGGTCGATACCCGGCCTTCAATGAAGGCGCGGCTGGCCAGGATGCCGCGCAGGTAGTCGAGATTGGTGGCGCTGCCGTGCAGGCGGGTGGCGTCCAGCGCCGCCAGGAGCTTCTTGCGCGCATCCTCGCGGTCGGCGCCATGGGCGATGATCTTGGCGATCATGGGGTCGTAGTGCGCCGATACCTCGGTGCCGGTGCGTACCCAGGTGTCGACCCGCACGTGCTCCGGGAAAGCCACCTCGGTCAGCACGCCCGGCGCCGGCTGGAAGTCGCGCGCCGGGTTCTCGGCATACACCCGCACTTCGATCGCCGCGCCCTGCGGCGGCGCCAGGTCGTCTAACGAAGGCGGCTCGCCGGCGGCGATGCGGACCATCCATTCGACCAGGTCGAGGCTTGTTACGGCCTCGGTGATCGGGTGCTCGACCTGCAGGCGGGTGTTCACCTCCAGGAAGTAGAAGGCGTCGCGCGCGCCGTCGTAGATGAATTCGACGGTGCCGGCCGAGACGTAGTCGACCGCCTGGCCCAGGCGCACGGCGGCGTCCAGCATGGCGGCGCGGGTGGCCGGCGGCAGGTGCGGGGCCGGGGTCTCCTCGATCACTTTCTGGTTGCGGCGCTGCACCGAGCAATCGCGCTCGCCGAGCGCCACGACCCGGCCGCGGCCATCGCCGAAGATCTGCACTTCGACGTGGCGGGCGTCGGCGACGAAGCGCTCGATGAATACGCCGCTGTCCTTGAAGAAGTTCTGGCCCAGGCGCTGCACCGAGGCGAAGGCCGCTTCCAGCTCCGCCTCGTCGTCGCAGCGCGACAGGCCGATGCCGCCGCCCCCCGCGGTGCTCTTGAGCATGACCGGATAGCCGATCTCCAGGGCGGCCGTGCGCGCTTGCTCGATGTCCTGCAGCAGGCCGGTGCCGGGCGCGAGCGGCACCCCGGCGGCTGCCGCGATCTCGCGCGCGGTGTGCTTCAGGCCGAAGCGCCGCACCTGCTCGGGCGTCGGGCCGACGAACACGATGCCGGCCGCCGCGCACTGTTCGGCGAACGCGGTGTTCTCGGACAGGAAGCCGTAGCCCGGGATGATGGCCTGGGCGCCGGTGGCGCGTGCGATCTCGATGATGCGCTCGCCGCGCAGATAGCTCTCGGCGGCGCTGTCGCCGCCCAGGGCGACGGCCACGTCGGCGGCGGCGACGTGCAGGCTGTCGCGGTCGGCGTCCGAATGGACGGCAACCGAGCGGATACCCATTTTCTTGAGCGTGCGGGCGATGCGCACGGCGATTTCTCCGCGGTTGGCGATCAAAACAGTATGGAACATGGTGGCGTACTCCGTTCAGGGTGGCGGCGGATGGTCGGCGGGTGAGCGGCGGGCGATATAGGCGCGCCAGCCGCCCAGCGCCGTGATGTCCTCGGCGCCGGCGGTGGCCCAGGCTTCGCACACGAAGCCCTGCACGCTGCGGCCATTGGCCAGTTCCAGCGTGCCGATGCCCAGCGGCGCCTGGATCGAGGCCACGAAAGAGCCGAAGCGTTCGACCGGCATCGCCCACAGTTCGAGCGCGATCGGGGCGCCGTCGCCGGTGCGCACCAGGCCCGGCTTGGGCGGGACCGTGCCGGGCAGCGCGTACAGGCGGTAGGCGGGCGAGGTGTGGGCGGTCTCCAGCAATACCGCACCGCGTTCGGCCAGTTGCCAGTTGAGCGGCATGCCCGACAGGTGCGCGCCGACCACCGCGACCACGACCTGTCCTTCGAGCGCCGGCGCCGGCGCCGCCGGCAGGGGCAGCGGCCGCTTCGACGCCCCGCGCAGCCAGGGCGAGGCCGCCTGCCAGCGCCGGCCGAACTCCAGCAGGCGCGCCTCGTGCCAGCCGGGGGCGATCAGGGTGAGGCCGGCCGGCAGGCCGTCGGCGCGCATCCCGGCCGGCACCGCGATCGCGCTCCAGTCCAGCAAGTTGACGAAGTTGGTGTACACACCCATGCGCGAATTCAGGGCCACCGGGTCGGCCAACACGTCCTCGATCGTGGGGATGGTGGGCGCGGTCGGCACCAGCAGGCCGTCGAGGCCCGCCATCAGGGCTTCGGCCTGGCGCGCCAGCGCCATGCGCCGGTACTCGGCCTGGTAGGCGTCGACCGCGCTGAAACCGGTGGCCCCGGCGACGATGGCGCGCACGGTCGGATGCACCGACTCGGGATGGTCTTGCATCAGGCTTTCGATCGCGGCGTAGCGCTCGCCCACCCATGGCCCTTCGTAGAGCAGCGCGGCCGTCTCGAACAGCGGGCTAAAGTCGACCGGCTTGAGTTCCACGCCATCGGCTTCGAGGCGCCGCAGCGCGTCCTCGTGCGCCTGGCGCGCGTGGCTGTCGCCGAACCAGTCGGGATCGAGCGGCACGCCCAGCACCGGCCGCGCCGGCCACGCCGCCGGGCGTGGCGGCGCGCGGCGCGAATAGGGATCGTCGGCGTCGTAGCCGGCCATGATGCGCAGCGCCGCGGCGGCGTCGTCCACGCCGAGGGCCAGCACGGTGATGCAGTCGAGCGAGCGGCAGGCCGGGACCAGGCCGCGGGTGGACACCAGTCCGCGCGTCGGCTTCAAGCCCACCAGGTTGTTGTGGCCGGCTGGGACCCGGCCCGAGCCGGCGGTGTCGGTGCCGAGCGCGAACGGCACCAGGCCGCGCGCCACGACCGAGGCCGAGCCCGAACTCGAGCCGCCGCTGATGTAGGCCGGATCGAAGGCGTTGGGCACCGCGCCATGGGGCGAGCGGGTGCCCACCAGGCCGGTGGCGAACTGGTCGAGGTTGGTCTTGCCGATCACCACCGCGCCGGCCGCTTCCAGGCGCTCGATGACGGCGGCGCTGGCCTCGGGCAGGTAGGCGAAATCGGGGCAGGCGCAGGTGGTCGGCAGGCCGGCCACGTCGATATTGTCTTTTACCGCGAACGGCACGCCGTACAGCGCAAGACTGTCGTCCCCTGCCGCTTCACGCTGCTGCGCCAGCCGTTCCAGGCGCGCGGCGAGCGCGGCGTGATCGAGGCGTGTGATCCAGGCCGGGTCGGCGTCGTCCAGGGCGGCGACCAGCGGCGCCAGCAGCGCGGCCGGCTCGGCGCCGTTGCGGTAGGCGGCGGCCCAATCGGCCAGCGTCCAGAACGCGGTGGAAAGGGGAGGAGCGCTTGGGTGTTTGTCCATGATATGCCTGTGGGGTTGGCGGTCAGTTGCGAGAACGCTGTGCGCTGCCTCGTCAGTATCCCGGGCCGGCCACGCGGGCTCAATACGCTAAGTGACGTAGATAAGTGACGTAGATAAGTGACGTAGATCGGCGCCGGTCGCGCCACTACGTCAGTTGACGTATGGGCGGGGCTGGTGCGCCTCGCTAAGCTTTTCGCATTCCTCATCCACCAGGAGCACTCCCCATGCAACAGCGCCGCCGTTTCATCGCCAGCCTGACCCGCATCGCCGCCGCCACCGCCGTGCTGGGCGGCAGCCTGCCGGCCGTGGCCGCCGACACCATCAAGGTCGGCATCCTGCATTCGCTGTCCGGCACCATGGCGATCTCGGAAACCACGCTCAAGGACGTGGCCCTGATGGCCATCGAGGAAATCAACGCCAGGGGCGGGGTGCTGGGCCGCAAGCTCGAGCCGGTGGTGGTCGATCCGGCCTCGAACTGGCCGCTGTTCGCCGAGAAGGCGCGCCAGCTGATCGCCAAGGACAAGGTGGCCGCGGTGTTCGGCTGCTGGACCTCGGTGTCGCGCAAGTCGGTGCTGCCGGTGTTCAAGGAACTCAATGGCCTGCTGTTCTACCCCGTGCAGTACGAAGGCGAAGAGCTCGAGAAGAACGTGTTCTACACCGGCGCCGCGCCCAACCAGCAGGCGATTCCCGCGGTCGAATACCTGATGAGCAAGGACGGCGGCGGGGCGCGCCGCTTCGTCCTGCTCGGCACCGACTATGTGTATCCGCGCACCACCAACAAGATCCTGCGCGCTTTCCTGAAAAGCAAAGGGGTGAAGGACAGCGACATCCAGGAAGCGTATACGCCGTTCGGCCATGCCGACTACCAGACGATCGTCGCCAACATCAAGAAGTTCTCGGCGGGCGGCAAGACCGCCGTGATCTCGACCATCAACGGCGACTCCAACGTCCCGTTCTACAAGGAGCTGGGCAACGCCGGCCTGAAGGCGACCGAGGTGCCGGTGGTGGCGTTCTCGGTCGGCGAGGAAGAGTTGCGCGGCGTCGATACCCGGCCGCTGGTCGGCCACCTGGCGGCCTGGAATTACTTCGGGTCGGTGAAGAACCCGGTCAACGCCGACTTCACCAGAAAGTGGCGCGCCTACGCGGCCGCCAAAAAGCTGCCGAACGCGGACAAGGCGGTCACCAACGACCCGATGGAAGCGACCTATGTCGGCATCCACATGTGGGCGCAGGCGGTCGAGAAGGCGAAGTCGGTCGACACCGACAAGGTGATCGCGGCCATGGCGGGCCAGTCGTTCAAGGCGCCGTCCGGGTTCACGCTGACCATGGATGCGAGCAACCATCACCTGCACAAGCCGGTGATGATCGGCGAGATCAGGGCCGACGGCCAGTTCAACGTGGTCTGGAAGAGCAAGGCGCCGATCCGCGCCCAGCCCTGGAGCCCCTATATCAAGGGCAACGAGAGCAAACAGAAGCTGTGACCGGCGCCGACTTTCAACGCCGAGACCGGGGAGAAGCCGCATGATGGTTCACCTGCTACGCGCACTGCTGGGCGCTGCCGCATTCTGGCTCTGGCTGGCGGCCGGCGCCGCCCTGGCCGCGCCGGCCGGCGTGGCGCCGGCGCTGCTGCAGCCGCTGGCCGGCGACGATCCCGACGCCCGGGTCGAGGCGGTGGCGGCGCTCGGCGCGCTGGCGACGCCGCAGGCGGCGGAGTTGCTGCGCGCGCTGCAAAACGACGCCCTGTACGCCACCGCCGACGGGCAGGTCGGCATCGCCGGCCCGCAGGGCGAGATGCCCGAGGGCGCCGAGACGATCGTCGTCAACAACCGCCTGCGCACCGCCATCGCGGCGGCGCTCTCCGGAATGGACCTGATGGCGCCGCAGGGCGCGCGGCGGCTGGCGGCGGCGCGCGCCATGCTCGCCGCCGAGCCCGACCCGGCCCAGCTGCCGCTGGCGCGGCGCGCCCTGGCCGCGGAAACCGATGACGCGGTGCGCGCGCTGCTGGCGCTGCTGGTGGCGCGCGCCGGCCTGGGCGCGGACGATCCGGCGCAACGCCGCGTCGCCGCGCAGCAGCTGGGAGAGCTCGGCGGCGCCGCCCAGCGTCCGCTGCTGCAGGCGCTGCTGGAGCCGGGCGCCGAGCCGATTGATGCGGTGCGGGTCGCCGCGGCCCGGGCGCTGGCCGTCCTCGACGGCCGCCTGCGCCGCGCCGACCTGGCCGGCCACCTGTTCCAGGGACTGTCGCTGGGCAGCGTGCTGCTGCTGGCCGCGCTGGGGCTGGCCATCACCTTCGGCCTGATGGGCGTGATCAATATGGCGCATGGCGAACTGCTGATGATCGGGGCCTACACGACCTGGCTGGTGCAGACCCTGTTCCGGCGCTACCTGCCGGACGCGCTCGATCTGTACCTGCTGGCGGCGTTGCCGGCCGCTTTCGCGGTGGCGGCCCTGGCCGGCATGGCGATCGAGCGCACAGTGATCCGCTGGCTGTATGGCCGTCCGCTGGAAACCCTGCTCGCCACCTGGGGCATCAGCCTGGTGCTGATGCAGGGTGTGCGCACGCTGTTCGGGGCCCAGAACGTCGAGGTGGCCAATCCGGCCTGGATGTCGGGCGGGGTGACGGTGCTCGGCTCGCTGGTGCTGCCCTACAACCGCATCGCGATCATCGTGTTCGCGATCCTGGTGACGGCCGCCGTCTGGCTGCTGCTCAACGCCACCCGGCTCGGGCTGTTCGTGCGCGCCGTGATGCAGAACCGGCGCATGGCCGACTGCGTCGGCGTGCCCACCGGGCGCATCGACATGCTGACCTTCGGCCTGGGTTCCGGCATCGCCGGCCTGGGCGGCGTGGCGCTGTCGCAGCTGGGCAACGTCGGTCCCGACCTGGGCCAGGCCTACATCATCGATTCGTTCATGGTGGTGGTGCTGGGCGGCGTCGGCCAGTTGGCCGGCACCGTGATCGCGGCGCTCGGCCTGGGCGAATTGAACAAGCTGCTGGAGCCGCTCGCCGGCGCCGTGCCGGCCAAGATCGGCATCCTGGTGTTCATCGTCGTCTTCATCCAGCTGCGGCCGCAGGGACTGTTCGCCCTCAAGGGAAGGAGCGTGGAATGACGAAGCCGAGGACCTTCACGGGCGTATCGATCGCCGCGCTGGCGCTGCTGGCGGCGCTGTTGCCGCTGCTGCACCTGGCGTTTCCGCCCGAGCATGCGCTGCACGTCTCCGGCTATACGCTGGCGCTGGTCGGCAAGTTCATGTGCTACGCGCTGGCCGCGCTGGCGCTCGACCTGGTGTGGGGCTACACCGGCATCCTGTCGCTGGGCCACGCGCTGTTCTTCGCGCTGGGCGCCTACGCCCACGGCATGTACCTGATGCGCGCGATCGGCCGCGACGGCGTGTACGGCAGCGCGCTGCCCGACTTCATGGTCTTTCTCGACTGGCAGGAACTGCCCTGGTTCTGGGCCATGACCGACAGCTTCTGGTACTGCATGGCGCTGGTGGTGCTGGCGCCGGGTGTGCTGGCCTTCGTGTTCGGCTACTTCGCCTTCCGCTCGCGCATCAAGGGCGTGTATTTCTCGATAATCACGCAGGCCCTGGCGTATGCCGGCATGCTGCTGTTCTTCCGCAACGATACCGGCTTCGGCGGCAACAACGGCTTCACCGACTTTCGCCGCATCCTGGGCTACGACATCACGGCGCCAGGCACCCGCGCCGCGCTGTACCTGGCCACATTGGCCTTCATGGTCGGCGCGCTGTGCCTGTGCCGCTGGCTGGTCGCCTCGCGCCTGGGCCGCATATTGCAGGGTGTGCGCGACGCCGAGCCGCGCCTGATGTTCCTGGGCTACGACCCCTTGTGGTTCAAGCTGTTCGTGTGGACCCTGTCGGCGGTATTGTGCGGCATCGCCGGCGCGCTGTACGTGCCGCAGGTCGGCATCGTCAATCCGTCCGAGATGTCGCCGGCGAACTCGATCGAGATGGTGATCTGGGTGGCGGTGGGCGGCCGCGGCACGCTGCTGGGGGCGATCCTGGGCGCATTCACCGTGAATGGCCTCAAGAGCTGGTTCACCGCCGCCTTTCCCGACCTGTGGCTGTTCGCGCTCGGCCTGCTGTTCATCCTGGTCACGCTCCTGATGCCGAAGGGCCTGCTCGGACTGCGCCTTCCGCGCCGGCGGCCGGCGCCGGCCGCGCACGAGGCGCCAACACTGGAGGAAGCGGCATGAGAGTCGCCCATGACGACACATTAGACGCCAGCCACGGCGCCATCCTGTACCTGGAGGATGTGAGCGTCAGCTTCGATGGCTTTCGCGCCCTGAACCGGCTGACGCTCGACATCTCGGTGGGCGAGCTGCGCTGCATCATCGGTCCCAATGGCGCCGGCAAGACGACGATGATGGACGTCATCACCGGCAAGACGCGACCGGGTTCGGGGCGCGTGTGGTTCGGCCAGCGCCACGACCTGGCCCTGCTCAGCGAACACCAGATCGCGCGCGCCGGCATCGGCCGCAAGTTCCAGCGCCCGACCGTGTTCGAATCGCATACGGTGTTCGAGAACCTGGAGCTGGCGCTCAGGATGGACAAGCGGGTGCGCGCCTGCCTGTTCGCGCGCCTCGATGGCGAACAGCGCGACCGCATCGGCGCGGTGCTGCGCCAGATCCGCCTCGAAGATCACGCCTGGCGCGCGGCCGGCCTGCTGTCGCACGGCCAGAAGCAGTGGCTCGAGATCGGCATGCTGCTGATCCAGGAGCCGGCGTTGATACTGCTCGACGAGCCGGTGGCCGGCATGTCCGATGCCGAGACCGCGCGCACCGCCGAACTGCTCGACGAGCTGCGCGGACGGCACTCGATCATGGTGGTGGAGCACGACATGGGCTTCGTCGCCGAGATCGCCCGCCAGGGCAAGGTCACGGTGCTGCACGAAGGCGCGGTGCTGGCCGAGGGCCGCATGGACGAAGTGCAGGCCGACGAACGTGTGATCGAAGTCTACCTGGGACGCTGACCATGATGCTGCAAGCCGATGACCTGAACCAGTACTATGGCTCTTCGCACACCCTGCGCGGCGTATCGCTGGCGCTCGCGCAGGGCCAGTGCCTGGCCCTGCTGGGCCGCAACGGCGTGGGCAAGACCACGCTGCTCAAATGCCTGATGGGCGTGCTGCCTGTTGCCTCCGGACGAGTCCGGCTCGCCGGCCGCGACATCACGCGCCTCAGCCCGCATGCGCGCGCCGCCGCCGGCATCGCCTATGTGCCGCAGGGCCGCGAGATCTTCGCGCGCCTGACGGTGGAAGAGAACCTGCGCATGGGCATGGCCGGCCTGCCGGGCCGCGCGGCACGCCACATCGATCCCGAGGTGTACGTCCTGTTTCCGGTATTGAAGGACATGCTGCGGCGGCGCGGGGGCGACCTGTCGGGCGGCCAGCAGCAGCAGCTGGCGATCGCGCGCGCGCTGCTGCAGCGCCCGCGCCTGTTGATCCTCGACGAGCCGACCGAGGGCATCCAGCCGTCGATCATCAAGGACATCGAGCGCGTGATAGGCCTGCTGCGCGCGCGCGGCGACATGGCGATCCTGCTGTGCGAGCAGTACTTCGACTTCGCCCATGCGCTGGCCGACCGCTACCTGGTGCTGTCGCGCGGCGCGGTGGTCGCGGCCGGCGCGCGCGCGACCATGGACAGCGACGAGGTCAGGCGGCACCTGGCGGTCTAGCGGACCGTCCTGCCGCCGCCGGACGCGACATCGCGAGCGAGGCCGCCGCCGTGCGCGTCTCGACGCCGAGCTTGGCGAATACGTGCTCGAGATGCTTGTTGACCGTGCGCGGACTGGTGCCGAGGATGTCGCCGATGTCGCGGTTGGTCTTGCCCTTGCTGACCCAGTGCAGCACCTCGGCTTCGCGCCGGGTCAGCGTGAATCCGGCCATCAGGCCCTGGACCTGGGCGGCGTCGGACTCCTCGCGCAGCACCATCGAGTAGCAGCCGCCCTCGAGCGCTTCGGCCAGTTCGAAGCCGAGGCGGCGCGTGCCCTGCGCCAGCACCAGCGGCGCCGGCTCCTGCCCCTGCTCGCGGGCGGCGACGGCCTCGCGCAGCCAGAGCGCCACGCGCGCCGGCATGCCGGCCCCGGCGCCCTCCGGGAACCAGGCCTGCAGCCACTGGCGCGCCAGCGGCGTCTGCCACGCGATGCGGCCGTCCAGGCCGGCCACCAGCACCGCGTGGCCGAAGGCGTCGAGCGCACTGCGCGCCTGGGTGACCAGGCTGGCGGTGCGCATGTGGGCGCCGATGCGGGCCAGCACTTCGCTCTGGCGCACCGGCTTGGTCACGTAGTCGGCGACGCCGGCCTGGAATGCGGCGAGGATGTGTTCGTCCTCGGTGAGGCCGGTCATGAACACCACGGGAATGGCGCGCGTGCGCAGGTCGGCCTTGAGCTGGCGGCAGACCTCGAAGCCATCCATGCCGGGCATCACGGCGTCGAGCAGCACGATGTCGGGCAGCAGTGCGCGCGCCCGCTCCAGCGCGGTGGCGCCGTTGTTGGCCACCACCACCGCGTAACCCGATTCGTCCAGCGCATCGTGCAGCACGGCGAGGTTGTCGGGGACGTCGTCCACCACCAGCACCACCGGGCCCGGTGGTCGTTCAATCGTTTGCGGCATGGGATTCTCCGGTGTCGATCAGGCGTGTCATGGCGTCGAGGTCGAGGCGGGCCGCATGCCCGCGCATCAGCTCGACGAAGTCGTGGTGCGCCGCGCCGAGCGCGGCGAGGCGATCCAGTTCGGCGCGCACGCCGCGCACGTAGCCGGCCGCGAGCTGGGCGCGCAGCGCGGCCAGTGCGCCAGGCGCAGGCGGGCGAGGCGGGGCGCCTGCGGTCGCGGGTGCGGGTGCGGGTGCAGGGGCGGCGCCGAGCCAGTCGAGCCGCAGGCGCCGTCCGATCCAGTCGAGCAGCTCGTCGACCTGGACCGGCTTGGTGAAGAAATCGTCGGCGCCGATGCCGGCCGGATTCGGCAAGCCCTTGTCGTAGGCGTTGGCCGAGACGATCGCGATCGGGGCCAGGCATCCGTGCTCGGTGCGCAGCAGGTGGCTGGTCTCCCAGCCGTCGATGCCCGGCATGGCGAGGTCCATCAGGATCAGGTCGGGGGCGAAGCCGGCCTGGCGCTGCAGGCATTCGGCGCCCGATGCCGCCTGGCCGACCACGAAGCCCAGCGGCGCCAGCAACTGGACCAGGAATTCGCGATCGTTGCGCTCGTTGTCCACCACCAGGATGCGGCGCCGGGCGCCGGCATAGCCGTGGCGCCGCGCTGGCGCATCGGTCTGACCAGTAGCAGGACTGTGCGCGTCGCCATGCACGCGCGGCAGGAGCAGGCGCACCGCGAACACGCTGCCGCCGCCGGCGCTTGGGCGCAGCGTCAGTTCGCCGCCCATCAGCTCGGTGAGCAGCTTGCTGATGGGCAGGCCCAGTCCGGTGCCGGCGCTGTCGCCGGCATTGCCCGCGCTGCCGCGCGTGAACGGCTCGAAGATGCTTTCCACCTCTTCGGGCAGGATGCCGGGCCCGGAATCCTCGACCTCGAAGTACGCCATGTCGCGCGCATAGCGCAGGCGGAACACGATCGCACCGCGCGCCGTGAACTTGACGGCGTTACCGAGGAGATTGATCAGGATCTGGCTGAGCCGCTTGCGGTCGGCCCGTACCAGCGGCGGCAGCACGCCGTCGCATGCATGGACGAAGGCCAGGCCCTTGCCGGCGGCCTGCTGCTCGAACATGCGCACCAGTTGGCCGATGAAAGCGTCGAAGCGGAGCGGGCGCATGTCGATGCTGAGCTTGCCGCCCTCGATGCGTGCGATATCGAGCGTTCCCTCGATCAGCGACAGCAGGTGTTCGCCGCTGCCGCGGATCACCCGGATCGCCTGGCGGCGGTGGTCGGGAATGGACGGGTCGTCGTCGAGCAGCTGGGCGTAGCCGAGGATGCTGTTGAGCGGGGTGCGGATCTCATGGCTGATGCCGGCGATGTAGCGGCTCTTGGCCTGATTGGCCTGGTCGGCCTGCTTCTTGGCCTGCTGCGCTTCTTCCTGCGCCACGCGCCGGCTCTGGCTGTTGAGCACCAGCCACCAGGCGATGATGGCGCTGACCAGCAGCAGCGCGCCGAACAGCTTCACGAACGCCAGCTGCAGCGGCGCCAGCAGGCGGACGTCGCCGCTCCTCGTCAGGGCGGCGGCTTCGTGCAGGTAGAGCGTGCCGAGGAGGGCGCCCAGGAACAGCACGGTGACCGTCATCAAGAGCAGGTAGTGACCGAGCCCGCCGCCCAGGTAGGGCCAGCTGGCGCGCGGCAGCAGCCAGCGCATGGCCGCCTGCCACTGCACGGCGATGCGCGCCTGGGGCTTGCAGGCGTCGTCGCAGCGGGCATCGAGGCAGCAGCACAGCGAGCAGATCGCGCCGCCGTAGGCCGGGCACTGCGCCATGTCCTCCGGTTCGTACTCCTTCTCGCAGATGCTGCACACGGTGCTGCGCGGCGGGTCGGTGTGCGGCTGGCGCGCCATGTAGTAGCGGCCGCGGGTGGCGTGGGCGATGACAGGTGCCGCGATGAAGGCGGTGGCGAGGGCGATGAAGGCCGAGAAGGCCTGGGCGGTGGCGCCGAACAGGCCGCCGAAGGCGGCGATCGACAGGACGGAGGCCAGCAGCATGGCGCCGACGCCGACCGGATTGATGTCGTACAGGTAGGCGCGCCGGAACTCGATGCCGGGCGGACTCACGCCGAGCGGCTTGTTGATCACCAGGTCGGCCACCACCGCCGCGATCCAGGCGATGGCGACGTTCGAGAACAGGGCCAGCACCAGGTCGAGCGCCTGGAACACGTTCATCTCCATCAGCAGCACCGCGATCAGGGCATTGAAGCAGGCCCAGACCACGCGCCCGGGATGGCTGTGGGTCAGGCGCGCGAAGAAGTTCGACCAGGCCAGCGAACCGGCATAGGCGTTGGTCATGTTGATCTTGATCTGCGAGACCACGACGAACAGCACGGTCGCCAGCAGCGCCGCGCCATGGCTGTCGAAGAACTCCCCGAATCCGGCCAGGTACATATGGGTTGGATTGACGGCATCGGCCAGGCTGGCGCCGCCCTCGATCGCCAGCAGGGCGAGCAGGGCTCCGGCCAGCATCTTGAGGATGCCGAGCACGATCCAGCCGGGACCGGCGACCAGCACGCCCAGGTGCCAGCCGAGTGTGGGCTTGCTTTGAGGCGGCATGAAGCGCAGGAAGTCGACCTGTTCGCCGATCTGGGTGATCAAGGCCACGCCGACGGCGGTCGCGGCACCAAAAGCGAGCATGTCGAAGCCGCCATGGCCGCCCTGTGCACCGCCGAAGTGCAGCAGCTCGGCCGGCAACTCCGGGCGCTTCACCAGGATCGCGATGAAGGGCAGGGCCATCAGCCCGAGCCAGAGCGGCTGGGTCAGCATCTGGATGCGGCTGATCAGGGTCACGCCATGCGTCACCAGCGGCACCACCACCAGCGCGCTGGCCAGGTAGCCGAGCCACAGGGGCAGGCCGAAGTACAGTTCGAGCGCATAGGCCATGATGGCCGCTTCCAGCGCGAACAGGATGAAGGTGAACGAGGCGTAGACGAAGGACGAGACGGTCGAGCCGATATAGCCGAAGCCGGCGCCGCGCGTGAGCAGGTCCATGTCGACGCCGTGGCGCGCCGCATAGTAGCTGATCGGCAGGCCGGTCAGGAAGATGATCAGCCCCACCGCCAGGATCGCCCAGAAGGCGTTGATGAAACCGTACTGCAGGGCGATGGTGCCGCCGATCGCTTCGAGCACCAGGAAGGAGATGGCGCCGAAGGCGGTATTGGCGACCCGGAACACCGACCATTTGCGAAATGCGCGCGGGGTAAAGCGCAACGCATAATCCTCGATGGTCTCGTCGGCGACCCAGGTATTGTAGTCGCGCCGGATCTTGACGATGCGCTGGACCGGCTGGGCGCCCGGCTTGCCGGGGTGTGGGGCGGATGCGCTCATGGGCGGAGGAATGGTGGGTTCTCCAACCCGGAACGCAATTTATGTGCCAGAACCCGGGCTACGGCCCGCCACGCGCCCGCTTCTTTATCGCCGCGTCAGAAGAAATACCGCAGCGATGCACCGCCGCTGGCCTCTGGCACCGTGGTGACCACCAGTCCGGCCGCCGTGCCATAGGCGATGTCGCTGGCGAACCTGTGCGGCTGCAGCGTCGCGAACAGCGCGCCCTGGAACTTGCCGATGTCGTAGGTCGCCTTGACGTCGTAGCGCACATAGGTCGGCATATCGCGTTCGTATAGCGGCGTGCCCATGTAGTAGGGATTGCCGGCCGTGACATACACGTCGCCGGCCAGCGTCAGGCGGCCCGGTCCCAGTGCGCTGCGGTACTGCACGCCGGCCTTCCAGGTATGCTCCGGCACCGACAGGCGGGCGCCGGCGCCGGGGGCCGGGTTGTCCAGGCGCGCGCGCAGGATGCGGCCATAGTTCAGGTAGGTACTGAAGGCGCTGCTGAACTGGTAGCGCAGGTCGAGTTCGACGCCGCGGCGGGTGGTCTGGCCCGAGGCCACGAACACGTCGGGCGCGGTGTTGACGATCTCGTCGTCGTTCTGGATGGTGTAGAACGCGCCGGACACGCTCAGGCCGTCGAGCGGCCTGGCGTTGAACCCGACATCGTGCGAGCGGACCCGGCTCGGATCGATGCCGGCGTTGATGCGTCCGCCCGCAGCGCCCAACGGTCCCAGGCTGCCGCTGGTGCTGATCTGCTCGGCGGCCGGCGAGCGAAAGCCCTGCGCGATATTGGCGTACAGTTCCAGGTCGGGCGCGACGATCCAGATCGCGCCGTACTTCGGCGTGATCACCGAACCCTTGTAGCCGGTCGACGCGGCCGGCAGCTTGAGGTTGACCAGGTCGTAGTCGAAACGGTCGTAACGCGCGCCGCCATGCAGCTTGACGGTGGGCAGTACCCGGTACTGGCCCTGCACGAACACGCCGTAGGTCAGCAGGTCCAGGTCCTGGTTGTTGACGTAGTTGGCGGTCGGCTGGCGTTCGCGGTACTGCTGGCGATACGCGTCGCCCTTGTCCTTGCGCGCCTCGGCGCCCAGCGTCAGCACGGCGGCGTCGCCGAAGGCCCAGGTGTTGCCGCCGCGCGCGCCGTAGATGCCGCGGTCGTCGTAGCCGTAGGTGTGCTGGGTGGTGCTGGTCTGGATCGCGCGGCTGCGCTCGAAGTCCTCGGCGTAGGCGGTGGCGAACCAGCCGGCCTCCCCGGATGCCGGGCGGCGGTTGAACACCAGGGTCTTGCGCTGCGCGGCGCCGAAGCCGGGCAGGTCGTACATCGTCGAATGCGGATCGAGCCCGGCCTGCATGGCCGGCAGCGACAGGTAGCCGGCGCCGGCGGAGTCGGACTTGTAGTACGTGGCGCGCAGGCTGTAGACGCCGTCGCCGATCGTGGTCGACAGTTTCCAGAACAGGTTGCTGCGATCGGTAAAGGCGCCGTGGCGGAAGCCATCGAGGCTGTAGCGGTCGGCCACGACCAGCGAGCGCAGCTTGCCATGCTCGCCCGAGAGCACCAGCGAGCCACGCCGCCCGCCATAGCTTTCCACGGTCACCGTGGCGCTCGAGGGCGTGGCGGCGCCGCCTTCGCGGGTGCGGATCGCCACCGCGCCGGCGCGGTTCTGGTCGCCAAACAGCGCCGAGACCGGTCCCTTGATGACGTCGATCGTGTCGATCATGTCGCCGGTCATCCACTCGAGAAATGCCGGGCCGTGGCCGGCGCCGCCCTGGCTGGACGGGGTGTTCTGCGGCACGCCGTCGATGTAGATCGCGGTGTCGGCGCCGTGCGTGCCCTGGGTGGCGAAGCCGCGCATGCGAAACCCGTTGCCGGTGTCGCCCTGGTCGATATTGTTGGCGACCACGCCTGGCACGCGCCGGAACACGTTCGAAATATCGCGTCCGATGTCCAGCGTGGCGAGGTCTTCCGACGTCACCGTGGTGACGCCGCCGGGCAGCGACCTGGCGCCGGTGCCAGGCGCCAGGCGCTCGTCCTCGCTGCGCTGCCCCTTGACTTCGACGACCTGGGCCGGGTCGGCGGATGCGGCGGCGGCCATGTCTTCCGCCAGCGCCGGCGCGGCCAGCGCGCAGGTGAGCATGACGGCATGCGGAATCGCGCGCACGTGCAGATTGAGGTCGTTGACGACGGTGCGCTCGCCGTAGCGTTTGGTCAGGTGGTCGATTCTGATCATAGGGGTGTGATGGTGAAGGCGGGGCGCCGGGATGCGGGAATCGGAGACGCACAAGGGCCGTCAGGACGATGTGCCTCCTTAATGAGAATGATATCTCATTATCAAAAATGTGTAAATGTGCTGCTCCGTCGCGGACGGGCGAGGGGAGGGCAGGGCCATCGGAACACGTTGCAACGATGGTCCGTCATGATGTGACCGCTGGAGTATCGACGTTAACGGCGCCGGTCTTTCAGCCGCTCGCCAACCACACGCCGTAAAATGCGGTCTTGATCCACCACGTATAAAACATCACATGGAAACCATCGACCAGCGTTACCTCGTCCAGCAAAAAAAACGCACCGAGGAAGGAAAGCCGCCCGTATTCGCCAAGGTAATGCGCAGCAAAGAGGGCAAGTTCGAAGGCGTGTCCTTTATCAGAAACAAAGAAAAGGCCACCGTCATGACGGTGGCCGACGCTCAGGAAGTCATCGACTGGGCCGCCAGGAAGAAAGGCAACGCCCACGAATACGACACCAGGATCATCTGCGTTGGACAGTAGCCGGGGATCCGGCGGCATGCGTCAACCGGGCATCCCCCCAGGTCGCCACCACAGGCGATGCATCGGCTGCCTGTGATCCTCGCACCACGAGTTCAATGAGCTTGACGCCGCGCACGTCCGCCTTCAACAGCGGCGCCCTGGCGCCAAACGCCACCGGCGCGCTTTCGGCCAACAGCTTTCCATCGCCATACACGTAGAAGCGCACGGGCTGCCGGGTGTCTATAGTGGACCCCGAATCTGAGACGGTGGTTTAAGCTGTCGTCCGCGAAAGGATGACAGCGAATGAGTGAAGGTAAAAAACGCAGGGTGCACAGC
>NZ_JBNDIK010000036.1:0-65403 GCF_050434365.1 Massilia sp. UYP32 | reverse complement strand
ATCGCATCTGGCCCCTGTCACCAATCCGTGATCAAATTGGCAAGAGGGACATTTCTACTTTGCGCAACAGGGGACATTTCTATTTAGCGTTGACAAGGTTCATTGCCGAACCGCGTAACGGCCCGCGAAAACCGTCCGCGGCAAATGCCCGGAGCAAAGAAAAAGGGCCAGATCTCGCGATCTGGCCCTTCGTATTTTCTGGTGCGGCTGGCAGGAATCGAACCCACGACCCCTTGGTTCGTAGCCAAGTACTCTATCCAGCTGAGCTACAGCCGCCCGAAGCACGCATTATAGCAGCGGGTTGTCGTTTCTGGAAGACTCAAAATATTTCACCTAAGCAAACTCCTCTGGTAGATTTGATAGCAGGATAATTAATTGGATCGCCATGTCGGGTTTCGCCACTGTCCGCGCCACATCGTGCCGCTGCATGTTCATCCTGTTGCTGAGCGTCCTGGGCATGCTCGCCGCGAGCCTGGCCAAGGACGCGGGCGCCGCCCAGCGCAGCCTGCGTTTCGAGCGGCTGTCCGTCGACGACGGCCTGTCCCAGCATTCGGTGATGAACATCCTGCAGGACCGGCGCGGCTTCATCTGGTTCGGCACCCAGGCCGGGCTGCACCGTTTCGACGGCTACCGGATGACCGTGTACCGCAACGACACCAACGATCCCGGCAGCATCCCAGACAATTTCGTGTCCGCCTCCTACGAAGATCCCGCAGGCTCCCTGTGGTTCGGCACCAAGGGCGGGCTTGCGCGTCACGACCCCGCCACCGGCCGCTTCCAGCGCCATGCGCTGGCGGACGAAGGGCGCAGCGTGATGCGTTCGGTGGTGGCCATCGTGCCGGGACCGGATGGCGCGCTGTGGCTGGCGACCACCGACGGCGTGGTGCGCTTCGATCCGGCCACCGGCCGGCACCGAGGTTATGTGCATGACCCCGAGGACCGCGCCAGCCTGCGCGACGATCGGGTCAATGCGCTCGCCTTCGACAACGCGGGCGCGCTGTGGGTGGGCACGGCCGCCGGCCTGGACCGGATGGAGCCGGGCGGCGGCCGCTTTGCACATTTTGCGCTCGCG
The DNA here is from genome assembly GCF_050434365.1 of Massilia sp. UYP32. NCBI lineage: Bacteria > Pseudomonadati > Pseudomonadota > Betaproteobacteria > Burkholderiales > Oxalobacteraceae > Massilia > Massilia sp. UYP32. The sequence continues at coordinate 64,331 of NZ_JBNDIK010000036.1, read as the reverse complement.
CCACCGGCGGACGCCCGGCGCAATACCGTGCTCGCGCTGTCGATGGGGCCGCGCGACACGCTGTGGGTCGGCACCGCCTCCGGGCTCGAAGCCTGGCGCCTCGACGAAGGCCCGCCGCGGCGCCAGCGCATGAGCGCGGCCGACGGCATGGGCGAGGTGCACGTCAGGACCTTGTACCACGACAGTGGCGCCCAGCTGTGGGTCGGCACCGAGAACCAGGGCCTCAAATGGCGCGATCCATCCAGCGGCAAGTTCATCAGCTATCGCAACGCGGCCCAGGATCCGCACAGCCTGTCCGACAACCAGGTGCCGGCGGTGCTGGTCGACCGCACCGGCACCTTGTGGGTCGGCACCTATTTCGGCGGCATCAACCGCACCGACCTGGCCAGCGGCGGCTTCGCGCGCTATGGCGAGACCGAGGGCATCGGCCGCGCGCGGGTGCGCGCCATCGCCGGCGAAGCCGACGGCCGCCTGTGGGTCGGCACCGTCAGCGACGGCCTGATGCTGCTCGATCCGGCCACCCGCCAGGCCACGCGCCTGCGCTCCGGCATGCTGGGCGAGCGCGTCACGGCGTTGGCGCCGGCGCGCGGCCGGATGTGGATCGGCACCCCGACCGGCCTGCTGTGGCGCACGCCGGATGGACGCATGGGGCGGGTGGGACTGGGGCGCGGCCCGAGCGCCAACCACGTGCAGGCCATCCTCGCCGGCCGCGACGGCACCTTGTGGGTGACGACGCGGGATGGCCTGTCGGCGCTGGCCCCCGGCCATGAAACCACGCGCAGCTGGCGCAACGACCCGCTCGACCCGACCAGCCTGGGCGACAACTACGGCCGCGCGCTGCTGGAAGACCGGCACGGCATCCTGTGGATCGGCACCGAGTCGGGCCTGGAACGGTACGACCGCGCCGCCGACACGTTTACCCGTTTTCGCAACGATCCGGCCGATCCGGGCAGCCTGCGCCACAGCCGCGTCAACTACCTGTACGAATCGGCCAGGGGCGAGCTGTGGGTCGGCACCGCCGGCGGGCTGCACCGCATGATGCGCGACGGCGAGCGCACCTGGTTCCGCTTCTATCCCTTCGCCGACGGCGAGGATGCGCCATCGATCGGCGCCATCCTCGAGGACGACGACGGCAACCTGTGGGTCAGCACCACGGCCGGCATCACGCGGGTCGATCCGGTGGGTGGCCAGGCCAAGAGCTACACCGTCAAGGACGGCCTGATCGACGGTTCCTACTTCGTCGGATCGGGCTGGCGCGGCGCCAACGGCCAGCTGCATTTCGGCGGCATCAGCGGCATGACCTCGTTCTTTCCGGCCGAGGTGCGCGACAACCCGTTTGCGCCGACGGTGGCGATCACCGACCTGCTGGTATTGAACAAGACCCGCTCCATCCCCGACCTGCCGACGCGGCGCGAGATCACGCTGTCGCACCGCGACACCGTGTTCACCCTCGAATTCGCGGCCCTGCACTATGCCGACCCGTACGGCAACCGCTATGCCTACCAGCTCGAAGGCTTCGACCAGGCCTGGGTCGACACCAATGCCAGCCGGCGCTTCGCGACCTATACGAACCTCGATCCGGGGCGCTATGTGTTCCGGGTCCGGGCCAGCAACAAGGACGGCCTGTGGAGCCAGGACGCCGCCGCGCTGGCGATCACGATCACGCCGCCGTACTGGAAGACCTGGTGGTTCCGCACGCTGGCGGCAAGCGTGGCGCTGGCGCTGTCCTACCTGGTCTACCGGCTGCGGGTGCGCGCGCTGGTCGAGCAGAAAGGGCTGCTGGCGCGCGAAGTCCATGCCCGCACCGCCGAACTGCGGCTGCAGAAGGAAGCGGCCGAACGCGGCAAGCGCGAAGTCGAGCGCCAGAAGGAATCGGTCGAGCGCGCGCACCGCAATATCGCGCTGCTGTCCGACATGGGCAGGGTGCTGACCGCGAACCTGGACAATGAGGCCATCATGAGCACGCTCTACCAGCATGTGGTGGCGCTGATGGACGCGCCGGTGTTCGCGGTCGCGCTGTGGCGCCCCGAGCACGAGACGCTCGAGCTGCCGTATGCGATGGTGGTCGGACGGCGCATGGCGCCGCGCGAGCTGCGCTTCGATCCGGCGCGCCACCTGCTGTCGTGCTGCGTGGCCGAGGGCCGCGAGTTCCTGCTGGCCGACGTGCAGGCCGAGCTTCCTTCGTGCCTTTCGCAGGCGGTCGACGCGCTCGATGCGGTGGCGGTGTCGGAGTCCGCCGTCCAGGCGCCGCGTTCGCTGCTGTGCGTCCCGGTGACGGTGGGCGAGCGGGTGCTGGGCGCGGTGACGGTGCAGAGCCGCCAGCCCGGCGCCTACGGCCAGGTCCACCTCGACATGCTGGGCACGCTGGCGGCCTACGTGGGCGTGGCCATGGACAATGCCGAAGCCTATCACCGCCTCAAGGAAACCCAGGCCCAGCTGGCGGCCCAGGAGAAACTGGCCTCGCTCGGTTCGCTGGTGGCGGGCGTGGCGCACGAGCTCAACACCCCGATCGGCAACAGCCTGCTGATGGCCAGCACCCTGCAGGAGCGCACCAATGCGGTGGCGGCGCGCTTCGCGCAGGCCACGCTCAAGCGCTCCGACCTGGAAGACTACATGGCCGCCTCGAGGGAGGCATCGGAGCTGATCGTGCGCAGCCTGCACAATGCGGCCGAACTGGTGAGCAGCTTCCGCCAGGTCTCGGTCGACCAGGCCAGCGCCCAGCGCCGCCGCTTCGACCTGGCCCAGGCCTGCCACGAGATCGTCGCGACGCTGATGAACACGGTGCGCCTGGCCGAACACCGCCTGCTGCTCGACGTGCCGGCCGGGATCGCGATGGATGGATTCCCGGGTCCGCTGGGCCAGGTCCTGATCAACTTCGTCAACAATGCCATGCTGCACGCCTTCGAGGGGCCGGGCGGCGCCATGACGATCGCCGCCGCGCCGCACGACGGCCGGGTGACCATCACCTTCCGCGACGACGGACGCGGCATCGAGGCGGCCTATCTCGGGCGCATCTTCGATCCCTTCTTCACGACCCGCATGGGGCAGGGCGGCACCGGGCTGGGCCTGAACATCGTCTACAACATCGTCACCAGCCTGCTGGGCGGGACGATCCGGGTCGAGAGCACGCCAGGGGCCGGCACGCTGTTCGTGCTCGACCTGCCGCTACGGGCGCCGGACTAGACGTCAGACCACGTTACGCGGCGCGCCCGCCTGCCAGGCCTCGATATTATCGACCAGCATGTCGGCCAGCGTCTGCATGGCGCCGGCGCTCGCCCAGGCCACGTGCGGGGTCAGGATGAAATTCGGCAGGCGCAGGCCGAGCAGGGGATTGCCGGACGACGGCGGCTCCTTGGAGAGGACGTCGAAGCCGGCGCCGATGCGGCCTTCCATCAGCACCTCGGCCAGCGCCGCCTCGTCGACCAGGCCGCCGCGCGCCGTGTTGATCAGGAGCGCGCCCGGCTTCATCAGGCCCAGCTCGCGCCGGCCGATCAGGTCGCGGGTGTCTTCGGTGAGCGGCAGGTGCAGGCTGACGATATCCGAGGTGGCCAGCAGCTCGTCCAGCGCCAGTTGGTCGACGTCCGGATCCTGGATCGGCGAACGCGAGGTGGCGGCCACCCGCATGCCGAAGGCGCGCGCGATGCCGGCGACCCGCTTGCCGAGCGCGCCGTAGCCGACGATGCCCAGGCGGCTGCCGGCCAGGTCGCCGATCGGGTGGTCGAGCAGGCAGAAGCGGCTGGAGGTCTCCCATTTGCCGGCCTCGACGTCGAGGGCGTAGGCGCGCAGGTTGCGGCGCAGCGCCAGCATCAGGGTGACGCAGTGTTCGGGCACCGAGACCAGCGAGTAGTCGCGGATGTTCGAGACCACGATGCCGCGTTCGCGGCAGGCAGCCAGGTCGACGTTATCAAGGCCGGTGGCCGCGACGGCGACCAGTTTCAGGTCGGGCAGTTGCGCTATCGCCGCGGCGCGCAGCGGCACCTTGTTGGTGATCGCGACGGTGGCGCCGGCCAGGCGTTCCACGACCTCGTCGGGGCTGGTGCCCGCGTAGTCCTGCCAGGTATGCGCAAAGCCGGGCACGCGGACATTGGCCTGCAGGCTGTCGCGGTCGAGGAAGACGATACGGTCCATGGTGTCCTTTGGAGTGGCGGGCAAAATCCTATTGTAGAGCAGGCGTGGCAAAAGACAGGATGGCCTGTCTTTTGCACGGGGGCGGCGTGGGGAACGCCGCGATATGGTGGGGCTCGAGCCGGCTTCTGGTGAGGACCCTGAGCCCTGGGATTACTGCGAGCGGGCGACGCTGTCGGCCTTCGCTTCGGCCTGGTCGGCCTTGGCTTCCGCCTTCTTCTCGGCTGCCTTCGCCTCGGCCTTGGCCACGTCGGCCTTCGCTTCGGCAGTGGCCTTCTCTACCTTCTCGTCGGCCTTGGCGACTTCTTTCGCATGCTTGGCGTCGGCCTTGGCCGCGTCCTTGGTGGCGTGCGCCTGGTCGTGCGTGGTGGCAGGGGTCTGGGCGAACACGGAAGTAGCGAACAGACCAGCGATCAGGGTAGCGGCGATTTTGCTCATGGTGTCATTCCTTTATAGTGGTTTGAAACTCGGTTGATCTCGTGGGGCTCCGTAGAGCAATCCAGGTGTTTCTGCGTCGTGTTACTGAGCAGATAACGGGGCGCGTTACCGTCCAGTTGACGGCATTTACATCCACTTACATTTATCTCAACGACCCCGGTCAGCGTTCGCTGCCGTACAGTCCCCGACGCGAGGCAGGAATAGGCTGTGATCAATAGGTTCCTGGAGCATCGCCATGCCGGACGCACTGAAAGTCTATAAAGCCAAGCGCAACTTCACGATCACGTCAGAGCCGGCCGAAGGCGGCACGCCCGGCGTGGACGCCTTGACCTTCGTTATCCAGAAGCATTGGGCCAGCCGCCTGCACTACGATTTCCGGCTCGAGCTGGACGGCACGATGAAGAGCTGGGCGGTGCCGAAAGGCCCCAGTTACGACACCCACGACAAGCGGATGGCGGTGCATGTCGAGGACCACCCGATCTCGTATGCCGATTTCGAAGGAACGATTCCGGCCAAGCAATATGGCGCAGGCAAAGTCATCATCTGGGACAAGGGCACCTGGGAACCGCTGGAAGACCCGCACAAGGGATTCGCCAAGGGCAGCATCAAGTTCGAGATGCACGGCCACAAGATGCACGGTCGCTGGACCCTGGTGCGCATGAAGGGCCGCGGCGACGACAAGCAGGAACCGTGGCTGCTGATCAAGGAGAAGGACGAGTACGCGCGCTCATCCGAGGAATTCTCGCTGGTCGACGAGATGCCTGACAGCGTCAAGGACCTGCCGATGCCCGAGCGGGTGCAGCGCAAGGTCGAGGCGCTGCGCGAAGAAGAGGAGGAGGAGCAGGCGCCGGCGTCGAAAAAAAGAACGCCGGCGAAGAAAAAAGCCGCCGCCAAGCCCAGGGCGGCGCCGGCTTCCGCCCTGGTCGCCTTGCCTGAAAAATTCTCGCCCGAGCTGGCCACGCTGGTGGACGCGCCGCCGCCCGACCCCGAGAACTGGGTATTCGAGGTCAAGTTCGACGGCTACCGCATGCTGGCGCGCATCGAGGACGGCGCGGTGCGCTTGATCACGCGCAATGCCAACGACTGGACCGACAAGCTGTTGCCGCTCAAGGCCGAGCTGGAGCGCATGAAGCTGCCCGACGGCTGGTATGACGGCGAGATCGTGGTCCACGACGAGAACGGCAAGCCCGATTTCGGCAAGCTGCAGCTGGCCTTCGACGGCAAGCATGCCGAACACATCGAATTCTTCCTGTTCGACGTGCCATACTTCGACGGCCACGACCTGCGCGAGCTGCCGCTGGTCGACCGGCGCGGCTTGCTCGAACAGCTGCTCGCGAAGAAGAAGTCGGACAAGGTCCGTTTCTCGGCCGAGTTCGGCAACAAGCCGGACGAGCTGGTGGTCGCGGCCTGCAAGATCGGGCTGGAAGGCGTGATCGGCAAGCGGCGCGGTGCGCGCTATGTGTCGCGGCGCTCGCCCGACTGGATCAAGCTCAAGTGCGGGCTGCGCCAGGAATTCGTGATCGGCGGCTTCACCGACCCCAAGGGTTCGCGTACCGGCATCGGCTCGCTGCTGCTCGGAACGTATGACGAAGAAGGCGTGCTGCGCTACGCGGGCAACGTCGGCTCGGGCTTCAACCATTCCTCGCTGGCCGCGATCGCCAAGCGGCTGGAAAAGTTGCGCAGCGACGAGAGTCCTTTCCCGCCGCGCGCCGTTCCCGGCCGCAAGCACCACTGGGTCAAGCCGGTGCTGGTGGCCGAGGTCAGCTTCTCCGAATGGACCAGCGCCGGCGCGGTGCGCCACCCGGTATTCCAGGGCTTGCGCGAAGACAAGCCGGCCAAGGGCATCACACGTGAAAAGGCACAGCATATGGACGACGCATCCGCGACAGACGCTGCGGACCCTGTTTCGGCGCCGGGCAGGCTCCCGGCGACGATGAAGATCACGAATGGCGACCGCGTGATCGACAAGGAGAGCGGCGCGACCAAGCTCGACCTGATTCGCTACTACGCGCTGGTCGGCGAGCTGATGATGGAACACCTGAAGGGGCGTCCGGTATCGCTGGTGCGCGCGCCCGAGGGCGTGGGCGGCGAACTGTTCTTCCAGAAGCACGCCGACGTGCGCAAGATGCCGGGCCTGCGCCACCTGGACCAGGCGCTCGACCCCGACCATCCGCCGATGCTCGAAGTGGCAAGCGTGGAAGGCATCCTGTCGTCGGCGCAGTGGAACGTGGTCGAGATCCACACGCAAAACGCGTTCAAGGGCAGCTACCAGAAGCCGAACCGCATGGTGTTCGACCTCGACCCGGGCGAGGGCGTCGAGTGGCCGGCGATGCAGGAGGCGGCCCAGCTGATGCATGCCTTCCTCGACGAACTGGGCTTGCCGGCCTTCCTCAAGACCAGCGGCGGCAAGGGCCTGCACGTGGTGGTGCCGATCAAGGGTGGTCACGACTGGGATACGGTGAAGGCGTTCTCGCAGGCGATCGTGCGCCATATGGCCGACACCTTGCCCGACCGCTTCGCCTTCAAGAGCGGCCCGAAGAACCGGGTCGGCAAGATCTTCATCGACTACCTGCGCAACGGGCAGGGCGCGACCACGGTCGCGGCCTGGTCGGCCCGGGTGCGGCCGGGGCTCGGGATCTCGGTGCCGCTGCGCTGGGAAGAGTTGCCTGGCCTGAGGTCGAGCACGCAGTGGACGGTGGCCAATGTGCACACGCGGCTGGACGAGGGCAATGCGCCGTGGGACGGTTATGCCAGGGCGGCGAAGACGCTGACAAAAGCGATGAAGGCGCTCGGCTTCGAGCCCTGAATAAAAAAACCGCCACACCGGAACTGGCGGTCCGGGTGGCGGCAAGGAGGGAGAAGCTTGAGGGCGAGTGCTTAGTCGACGTTCCTGCCCAGCGCCTTGAGCGAGGCGCGCACGCCGCGGCCATACGCCGGGTCGGCCAGGTCGAAGTGGCCCAGCTGGCGCTGCAGGATGTCCTCGTCCACCTGGCTCAGCGGGCCGGCCAGGTTGTCGCACAGGTTCTGGCGCGCCTGGGCGTCCATCAGGCGGAACAGGTTGCCGGCCTGCGTGTAATCGTCTTCCTGGCCGCGGAAGTCGAAGCGGCCGGCATCGCCTTCCAGGGCCAGTTCGCGCTCGCCGTGGCCCATGCCGGTGGCGCCGGCGCCCACGCTGTTCAGCGTGTAGTAATTGCGCGCCGCGCCGCCGTTGGCGATCGCCATCGAACCGTCACGCTGGTGGTTGTGGACCGGGCAGCGCGGGGCGTTCACCGGCAGGTGCTGGTGGTTGGTGCCGACGCGGTACAGCTGGGCGTCGTGGTAGCCGAACAGGCGGCCCTGCAGCATCTTGTCGGGCGAGTAGCCCAGGCCCGGCACCACGTTGGCCGGCGAGAAGGCAGCCTGCTCGACCTCGGCGTGGTAGTTCTGCGGGTTGCGGTTCAGTTCCAGCACGCCGACCGGCTGCACCGGGAAGTCGCCATGCGGCCACACCTTGGTCAGGTCGAACGGATTCCAGCCGGTGCGCGCGCTCCAGGCTTCCAGCTCCTGGATGGTCGCGACCTGCACCTGCACGTCCCACTGCGGGAAGTCGTTGGCGGCGATCGCATTGAACAGGTCGCGCTGGGCGTGATCCGGATCGCTGCCGGCGATGCGGGTGGCGTCCGCGGCGCTCAGGTTCTTGATGCCCTGGCGGGTCTTGAAGTGCCACTTCACGTAGACGCGCTCGCCCTGTTCGTTGATCAGGCTATAGGTGTGGCTGCCGAAGCCGTCCATGTGGCGGTAGCCGTCCGGGGTGCCGCGGTCCGAGAACAGGATCGTCACCTGGTGCAGGCTTTCCGGCGCATTGCTCCAGAAGTCGAACATCATATTGGCCGACTTCAGGTTGGTCTGCGGATCGCGCTTCTGGGTGTGGATGAAGTCCGGGAAGTTGATCGGGTCCTTGATGAAGAACACCGGCGTGTTGTTGCCGACCAGGTCCCAGTTGCCTTCCTCGGTATAGAAGCGCAGCGCGAAGCCGCGCGGATCGCGTTCGGTGTCGGCGCTGCCTTTTTCGCCGCCGACGGTCGAGAAGCGCAGGAAGACCGGGGTCTGCTTGCCGACGTGGGCGAACAGGTTCGCCTTGGTCAGGCCGGTGATGTCGTGGGTGACGGTGAAGCTGCCATAGGCGCCCGAACCCTTGGCGTGGACGACGCGCTCAGGGATGCGCTCGCGGTTGAAGTGCTGCAGCTTTTCGATCAGGTGGAAATCCTGCAGCAGCAGCGGGCCACGCGGGCCGGCGCTCAGCGAGTTCTGGTTGTCGGCGACCGGGATGCCGGAGGCGGTGGTGAGGCGTGCTTGCGTCATTATAGAATCTCCTTATCACTGATGAAAAATCAATGAAGAGATTCTATCAAGAAACTAGCAAATCCGAAAGTGTTGTGAATTTATTGCCGCGATAGATTTTATAAATTCAGCAAAAATGATATGCGCGGCGTTTCCCATTGTCAAGTTCTTCAATCGCCGTTCTTGAAGATGCCGCGCACGTTCATCGCCATCAGCGCCAGCTGCAGGGGAATGAGGGCCCAGGCTTCGTCGTGCCAGCCCCACACGATCCACAGCAGGTTACTGAGGATGAACATCCAGAACCCGAACACCCGGCGTTCGGCGCGCTTGGAGCCGATCAGGAAGGCGGCGTAGAGGCTGACCAGCATCGCCGGCCATTGAAGGAGGTCGATCAGTCCCTCCATCCTCACGCCGCCTTCTTGCGTGCCGGCGCCTTGGCGGACGCTTTCCTGGCGACCGCTTTCTTCGCCGCCGGCTTGGCCGCGGTCTTGCTCGCCGTAGCCCGCGTCGACTTGGCGGCGCTCGCGCCCGCACGGCTGCCCGATCCCGCCGTCTTGCGTGCGCGCGGCACGTGGACCTCGTCGTCGTCGTCGTCGCCGGCCGCCGGCTTTTTCGACTTGCGCGGCGGCGGATCGTCGTCATCGTCGTCGTCATCTTCCAGCGCCGCCGCCAGCGCGGCCCTGGCCGGCTTCTTGCCCAGGCTGGCCTGGAGCAGGGCGACCAGGTCGATGACCTTGCCGCTCGTGCGTTTTTCTTTCTCGGGCTCGGGCTGGGTGATGGTCTTGGTCTGCCTGGCCTTGATCTTCTTCTTGACCAGGGCCAGCACGTCCTCGCGGTAGGTGTCGTGGTACTGCTCCGGCGCCCAGTCCTCGCTCATGCCCTCGACCAGCGCCATCGCCATCTTGAGTTCCTTGACGGTGACGGCGGCGGTCTTGGAGTCGGGCGACGGGATCTTGAGTTCGCCCGCATCGCGCATCTCGTCCGGATAGCGCAGCGTGTTGAGCACGATGGTGTCGCCCACGCACACCAGCGCCGCCAGGTGCTGCTTGACGCGGATGACCACGCGCGCGATGCCGATCTTGCCGGCCTCGCGCAGGGTCTCGCGCAGCAGGGCATACACCTTGGCGCCGCCCTTGCCCGGCGCGAGGTAATACGGCTGGTCGTAGTAGATCAGCGGCACGTCCTCGGCATCCACGAAGGCCTGGATGTCGATGGTCTGCGTCGCTTCGGGGTTGGCGCGGCGCAGGTCTTCGTCGGACAGGACGACGTACTCGCCGTCTTCATATTCGTAGCCCTTGACGATGTCGTCCCACGCCACCTCCTTGCCGTTGCCCTTGTTGTAGCGCTTGAAACCGACCGGCGAAAAGTCGCGCCGGTCGAGCATGGTCAGGTCCAGCCCCTTGCTTTCGACCGCGGTATACATATCGACCGGAATATGGACCAGCCCGAAACTGATCGCCCCCTTCCACATGCTGCGCATGGATGTCCTCCTTGTCGTTCGCAGGCCGGCCGGTCAGCCGACCGAACCGGTGATCGGCAGCACGATGCCGGTGATGTAGCCCGAGCACACTGGCGAGGCCAGGAACACATAGGCCGGCGACAGTTCTTCCGGCTGGGCCGGGCGTTTGTAGTCGGTCTGGGCGCCGAATTCCTTCAGCTGCTCGGGCGGCTGGTCGGCCGGGTTCAGCGGAGTCCAGACCGGGCCCGGCGCCACCGCATTGACGCGGATGCCCTGTTCGATCAGGCTCGAGGCGAGCGACATCGTGAAGGCGTGGATCGCGCCCTTGGTGGCCGAATAGTCGAGCAGCTTCTTCGACCCCTGCAGGCCGGTCACCGAGCCGGTGTTGATGATGGACGCGCCCTGCTTGAGATGCGGCAGGCATGCCTTCGCCATGTGGAAGTAACCGTAGATATTGGTGCGGAAGGTCTCGTCGAGCCGCTCTTCGGTGATGTCGAGCAGCGAATTCGCATGTTCCTGGAAGGCGGCGTTATTCACCAGCACGTCCAGGCGGCCGAATTCGGCCACGACTTTTTCCACTGCCTCGTTGCAGAAGGCGGCGTCCTTGACGTCGCCCGAGATGGTCACGCAGCGGCGGCCCTCGGCCTCGACGCAGCGCCTGGTTTCCTCGGCGTCTTCGTGTTCGTTCAGGTACATCACGGCCACGTCGGCGCCTTCGCGCGCGAACAGCACCGCGACCGCACGGCCGATGCCGGAGTCGGCGCCGGTCACGATGGCGCTCATGCCTTCCAGCTTGCCGCTGCCCTTGTAGCCCTCGGCCATGAACTTCGGCTTGAGTTCCATCTGCGCCTCGATGCCGGGCTTGGCCAGGTGCTGGGCGGGCATTGGCGTCTCGGGCTGGCGCACGCCGGTCTGCACCGCCTCGTCGCGGCTCTCGGCCTTCTGCATGCTGCCATCGATCTGGTCCTGGCGGTTCTGGATGGCCTTCTGCTTGTTTGCCACGTCGTCCTGCTGTCCCATCGTGCTTCTCCCATGAATGTACGTTCGATCTGGAGAGTATTGGACGCGCGGCGCGGCGCGACGGTGCGGTTCCACACACAGCGCCGCGGTTATGGCACACTCGCGAGGCAAACATGTCGAATCGGTAATGCCAGGAAACGTTTTGGAGGATGAGAATGGGAGAAGAGGGCGCGCGCGCCGATGAAGTGAACATCGACTACAGCTGCCTGTTCGTGAACCCGGTGGGCCAGCGCCGCGCCGATTTCCAGAGCGCCTGCGCCGGGGTCTTCGCGCAGTTGCGGGTGGCCTCCGGCGCGACCCAGGCGCGCGGCCTGCTGGAACGCGAGCCGGCCGACCTCGTGGTGCTGGACCTCGAACGCTGCGAGCTGGGCATCGACCTGGCGGCCCTGGGCGCCCTGGTGGCCGAACGGGCCGGCAAGCCGATCCTGGTGCTGTGCCCCTTCACCAACGCGCGCTGGCTGCCGGCGCTGATGGCCTTCGGCCCGATCGACTATGCGATCGGCCCGCTGCGCGCGCAGCAGACGCGCGCGCTGCTGGACGCGCGCCTGCGCGCCGGCTTCGCGCGCGCGCCGGCCCCGAGCCCGGCCGAGGAAGCGCTGCAAACGCTGCTGGCGCTGCGCGGCGCCAGCCAGGAGGCGCTGGACCACGCCGACGACAGCGTGCGCTTCGCCGAGCGCCTGTGCGCGGCCTTGTCGGGCTGGCCGGGCCTGGTGCATGCGGCGCTGTTCCAGCACCGCGACGGCGACCTGCACCTGGAAGCCGAGCAGGGTGTGGCCGGCCTGCACCTGATGGCGCTGCTCGAGGTCGAGGGCCGCCTGCTGCAGTCGCCGCTGCGCCACGCCTTTCCCGGCCTGCTGGCCGCCGCCAGCGGCGAGTTCACCCTGCTCGACGCGCCGGAAAAGGCGGGCGAGCCCGAACTGGCGGCCAGCCTGGAGGGCTTCGGCGTGCGCATGGCGGTCGGCCTGCCGATCCCGGGCCCGGGCCCGGGCGGCCCGCGTGGCTCGCTGTGCCTGATGTTCGACCATGCGCGCGCCTTTTCGCGCGCGCAGCTGCAGGCGCTGGACGACCTGGCCCAGCTGGCCGCGCATGGCCTGCGCATGGCCGAGGTCACGCGCGAGAACGAGGCCCTGCTGGCGCGCGTGACCCACCTGGCCACGACCGACGCCCTGACCGAGGTCGCCAACCGCCGCCACGGCGAACACCTGCTCGAGCAGGAGATCAAGCGCGCCCGCCGTTACCGCCTGCCGCTGGCGCTGGTGAGTTTCGATATCGACCGCTTCAGCCAGGTCAACGACAGCTTCGGGCATCCGGTCGGCGACATCGTGCTGCGCACCGTGGCCGACACCGCGCGCGCGCTGCTGCGCGCCAGCGACGTGCTGGTGCGCGCGGGCGGAGAAGAATTCCTGGTGATCGCGCCGCATACCAGCGCGATCGACGGCCTCAGGATGGCCGAGAAGCTGCGCGCCGCCATCGAACAGGTCGAGATCCCGGGCTGCGACCACGTGACCATCAGCCTGGGGGTGGCCCAGCTGGGCGAGAGCGAGAGCGGCGACTCGCTCGCGGTGCGGGCCAATGCCGCACTGGCGCGCGCCAAGCGGGCCGGGCGCAACTGCGTGGAACTGGCGATGTCCTGAGGGCGTGCGGCCGGTGTCGCGCCCATCGCGGCGACCGGACGATCACAAACCGAATATCGATATGCGGTATTTATGCTACGCTAGCGGCCTTTCAAACAGGCAAGACCTCCCAGGGTAATCCATGCTTCAGTGGCTGCGCGAGTACCGGCGCGCCGCGCTGCCGGGCGACATCAGCGCCGGCATCGTGGTGGCGATGATGATGATCCCGCAGGGCATGGCCTATGCGCTGGTGGCCGGACTGCCGCCGGTGGTCGGGATCTACGCCAGCATCTTCCCGCCGCTGCTGTACGCGCTGTTCGGGACCAGCAGCACCCAGTCGGTGGGGCCGATGGCCATCGTGTCGCTGATGACGGCGTCGACGCTCGCGCCGCTGGCCACGCCCGGCACCGGCCTGTATGGCGTGCTGGCGGCCCAGCTGGCGCTGATGTCGGGCCTGGTCCTGCTGGCCTGCGGCCTGCTGCGCATCGGCTTTCTCGCCAATTTCTTTTCGCGCCCGGTGATGAGCGGCTTCACCATCGGCTCGGCGATCGTCATCGCCTGGGGCCAGCTGCGCACCCTGGTCGGCGGCCCGCTCACGCTGGACGCGACCCGGGACTGGTATGCGCGCTGGCCCAGCATCGCGCTGGGCTTGGGCTCCCTGGCCTTGCTGGTGATGGCGCGCGAGTGGCTGGCGCCGCTGCTGCGCCGGCTGCGCGTCAAGCCCGTCGTGGCCGACATCGCGGCCAAGCTGGCGCCGATGTTCGTGGTGCTGGGCGCGACCGCGCTGGTGCCGCTGCTGGGCCTTGAGGCGCTGGGCGTGGCCACCGTCGGCGCGGTGCCGGCCGGCTTGCCGGGCCTGAACCTGGCCACCTCGAGCGGCCACTGGCAGGCCTTGCTGCAGCCGGCGCTCTTGATCGGCTTCATGGTGTTTTTGATCAGCATGTCCGGCGCGCAGGCGCTGGCGCTCAAGCGCGGCGGCGAGAAGCTGGCCAGCAACCGCGAGCTGGTCGGTCTGGGCGCGGCCAACGTCGGCAGCGCCCTCTCCGGCGGCTTTCCGGTCACCGGCAGCATCTCGCGCTCGGCGGTGAACTTCGCGGCCGGCGCCAATACCCAGCTGGCGAGCATGATCACGGCCGGCCTGCTGGCCCTGGCGCTGGTGGCGCCCACCGGCTGGCTGGCCCTGCTGCCGCTGCCGACGCTGGCCGCGACCATCATCGTGGCGGTGCTGGGCATGCTCGACTGGTCGACCCTGCGCACCGCCTGGCGCTACGACCGCGCCGACGCGCTGGCGCTGCTGGCCACCGCCGGTGGCGTGCTGGTGCTGGGGGTGGAGGCGGGCGTGCTGGTGGGCGTGGCGCTGTCGATGGGCGCGCTGATCTGGCGCGCCAGCCGGCCCCACATCGCGGTGCTGGGCCGCATCCACGGCACCGAACACTTCCGCAATGTCGACCGTTATTCAGCCGAAACCACGCCCGGCCTGTTGATGCTGCGGATCGACGCCGGCCTGTTCTTCGGCAACGTGGACGCGGTGAACGAGCGCATCGACGAGGAACTGGCGCAGCGTGCCTCTACAACCCACCTGGTGCTGGTGCTGTCGGCGGTGAATGCGATCGACACCTCGGCCCTGTTCGGCCTGGGCGAATTGAACGCGTCGCTGCGCCAGCGCGGCGTGACCCTGCACCTGGCCGAAGTGAAGGGGCCGGTGATGGACCGGCTGCGCGACAGCGACCTGCTGGGCCAGCTCAGCGGGCAGGTGTTCCTGAGCGCGGCGAATGCCTGGGACAGGCTGGCGGGGTCGAGCGCGGCGGGCCGGCCGCAGCCGGGCGCCTGAGTTCAGGCGCGCTTGCGCTGCGCTTCGTTGTCGTCGCGCGGGGCGAGCCGGATCGGCGCGGCGTTCTCGGGATAGAGGGCGGTGACGTCCCGGTAGACGCCGCGGATCGCTTCCATGTCGGCTTCGACGTCGCCGCTGAGATCGAGCGTGGCGGTCACGCGCAGCTCCTTCTTCTTGTAATCGAAGCTGACCAGCAGCAGCGGCACGTTGGCGGTGCGCGCCAGGTGATAGAAGCCGCTCTTCCAGTGCGGACGGTAGCCGCGCGTGCCCTCCGGGGTGATGGCGACCCAGCACCAGTCTTCCTTCAGCATCTTCTGGGCCAGCTGGCGCGTGGCGCCCATCGGCGAACTGCGGTCCACTGCGATCCCGCCCCAGTAGCGCATCAGGCGACCCATCGCGCCGCGGAACAGCGAATCCTTGGCCAGCCAGCGAAACGGCAGGTCGAGCGCCCATTTGGCGACCAGGCCGATCGGGAAGTCCCAGTTCGAGGTGTGCGGATAGACCACGACGATGCCGTGCGGACCGGGCAGTGGCTTGAAATACAGCTTCCAGCCGAACAGCTGCAGCACGCGCAGCGCGGTGCGCTGGCGCAGGGTGGGCAGTGCCTCGGGACGCTGCAGGTGATCGTTCATCGGGTCTCCGGTTGGGCGTAATGGCATGTTGCTACGGGAATTTTTGATTACGCTCTAGAAAATGAAGCGTGGGATTCTAGCCGGAGCGGAGAGGGGGGACAAGCAAAAATGCTGGTGCCGGGTATGCGCTGTGGTTATCATGCCGCTGTCTGAACGACAAGCCAATGACAATCCGCCACTACGTGTAATGACAATGGATATCACGATTTATCACAACCCGCGCTGCGGGACCTCGCGCAACACCCTGGCCGCCATCCGCGAGGCCGGCCACGAACCGCAAGTGGTCGAGTACCTGGCCAATCCACCGGGCCGCGAGCAACTGGCGCGCCTGATCGCGGATGCCGGCCTGCAGCCGCGCGACGCGGTGCGCCGCAAGGAAGCCCTGTACGCCGAGCTGGGCCTCGACCGGCCGGAGGTGACGGATGCGGCGCTGCTCGATGCGATGGCCGCGCATCCGATCCTGATCGAGCGGCCCTTCGTGGTCACGCCGAACGGCGTGCGCCTGTGCCGGCCGTTCGAGCGGGTGCGCGAAGTCTTGTAAACCTCAGGATGGCGGCGCCGCCGGCAGCGCCCCGATGTCCGCCTTGCGCATCGGCCGCGCCCCGGTATTGCCGCTGCCGGGCGGCGCCGATTCGGATGGCAAGCCCTGTCCGATCGCCGGCGACCCGGGGCGCAGGCGGAAGTCCGGCGTGCCGCTGGCGCTGTACTCGACGAACTGAGGCGGCGCGCTGATGCTGCCGACATGCTCGCGGCCGGGCGACAGCTTCCAGTCGTCGCCGGCATTCTGGTACACGAGGTTGTTGCGGAAGCTGTTGTGGCGGCCGATCGCCCCTTGTTCGAGGATGCCGTTGTTGTTGTCGTAGACGATGTTGTTGCTGACGTGGGTGTGGTCGTTCGGCCCCTTGCTGTGATAAAAGTCGCCGCCGCCGACGACGATGCCGGTGCCGGAGGCCGCCACGGTATTGCCGCGCACGGTCACGCGGTTGGCGTCGTGCCACAGATGGATGCCGGCGCCGGACACGCGGTAGACGACGTTGCCGCGCACGCTGGCCGTGGTGCTGACGTAGATGCCGTGCATGTAGCGGCAGCCGGGCGGGCCGATGTCGTGCACGTGGTTGCCGGTCACGACCACGTCCACGCCCTTGTAATAGCTGTCGATGCCGATGCCGGAGCCGCCCTTGGACTCGCACGGCACGTCGTTGCCGATGTGGTGGATGCGGTTGCCGTGCACGCCGTTGTGCGAGCCGCCGTTGTAGATGCCGCTCAGCCATTTCATGCCGCTCTGGTACTGGGTGCCGTCGATCTCGAAGCCGATGATGTCGACGTAGTTGCCGCGGTTGTCCCAGGCCGCGCTCTGGCGCGCGTCGAGCGGCGGCACGATCCTGGCGCCCCAGCGCTCGGTGCTCTGGAAGATGATGCGCGCCTCGAGCGTGCCGCTGGTGGTGGTGCGCACGCCGCCCGAATAGATGCCGGGCGCGACGTGCACGGTCGTACCCGGCGTGACCACCTGGGCCGCGCGCGCGAGGGTGCGGAAGGGTTCGGCGCGGGTGCCGGGATTGCTGTCCGAGCCGTTGGGCGCGACATGGAGGTGGGTGCGCACCAGTTCGGGCACCACGAGTTCTTCGTGCCCGCCGTCGCGCAGCCGGCAGCCGGCCAGCAATTGCCCCGCCAACAGCGGGCAGGCCAGCAGCCAGAACACGCCCAGCTGCATGCGCCGGCGCACGAGCGGGTATATCAGCAGGCGAACGGCGGTCAAGACCTCGGGCAAAATCCGGCGCATTGCGTCCTCGTCATTAGAGCAGGTGACGGAACCAGTCTGAGCCTGCCCATGCGAGGGGGATGCCGGATCGATCAAACTCGTCCTTGAGCATGCGCAATGCGCGCACGCCGCGGGACGTCGAAATCAAGCGGTCGGCGCAGCGACCACCACCGGCATATACGTGTCCAGGAACGCGGCCGGCATGCGGCGCGGCCGGCCGCTGCCGATCTCGATGCAGACCAGTTCCCAGCGCCCGCGCAGCACGGTGGCGCCGTCGCTGTCGCGCACCAGCTGGAAGCGGCGCTCCATCGTCAGCTTGCCGTCGCCGCCGACCAGCCAGGTGGCCAGGCTCAGCGCCTCGCCTTCCACGGTGGGCAGCAGGTACGCGTAATCGCCGCGCCGGATCGCCATCGCGCGGTCCAGGCGCCGGTAGTCGTCCAGCGACAGGCCCAGCCCTTCCGAATGGGCCCAGCCGGCCTGTTCGCACCAGCGCACGTAGACGGCGTTGTTGGTGTGGTTCAGGCCATCGATGTCGCCGGCCTGCGGCATGACCGGCAGGATGAACGGTTGCGGATAATCCCAGTCCAAAGTGTGTCCTCTGCAAGCGCGGCCGGGGCCGCGAACCTGGGCATTATATGTTCACGATGATCCTGCTGCTGTACCTGCAACAGAACCTCGACGTCACGCTGGCGAGCAGCAGCCTGCGCGGCGAGTTCGCCAGCAGCGCCGCATGCGAGGAGGCCGCCGTCAGGCTGCGCGGCCCACTGCCAACACCCGAAGGCCATGCGGCGGCCTGGCATGACGCGCTGTGCGTGCCGATCGCGCGCGGGGTCAAGGTGCGTGTGGGCGCGCCGCTCGACCTGGGCGCGCTGCTGCGCGAACATCCGCCGGCAGAGTGCGGGGCCGACGGTGCCTGGCGCAGGGTGGCGGAACTGTGCGTTTCACCGTCGACGCCGACGAGCGGAGTTCAGTCGCGCTTGAACTCGGCCTGGGAGGGACAGGGCACGAGGCCGGCGATACCGCCGCCGCCGGGCTTGTCGAACAGGACCGCGCCGCCGCCCTCGGCGCCGAACATGCTCGGACGCACGCCGCCACCCGTGCGGCAGTAATATTTACCATTCTTGCGGAAGCGGTAGACGATGGTGCCGTCGGGGGATGTGTAGCTCTCCGAGGTCTGCGTGAGTGAGCTGTCCTTGCGGGCGCCCTCGACGGCGCTGGCAAAGCGCTTCCATGGCGTGTCGGTCGGTTCGAGTGGAGCCAGCTTGCCTTTGCGTAGGTCGTGATCGGCGCTGCCGGCGGCACGCCTGGCGCGGCCGGCCAGCGTCGCTTCTTCGGATGCGGCATCGTCTTGCGGCGCGGGCTGCGCCAGCGGGTCGGGATAGGCTTCAGCGGCAGACTCCGCTAACGGGGCAATGGCAGGAGCGGTCGTGACAGGCTGCGCTTCGACCGAAGGGCGTGCCGGCGAGCGAGCAGAGGAACGGGGAATCGGAGCGGGTGGTGAGGATTCGGGGGCAGGCGGCGGCACCAGCACCGGCACCACGAGGACTTCACGCAGCGCCGGCACGATGGACGGTAACGCCCGCACGCTGGTGGCGTCAAACCACCACCATGCGAGCAGCAGGTGCGCGCCGAGCGTGGCCGCCAGCGGCCAACCCGGCGCGCGGCGCGGCATCAGGCCGGCGTCCGCGCGCATCGAGCGCTTACTTCGGCGCCGTCATCGCCGCCTTGATCGCCACGCAGCGCTGTTCGTCCTGCAGGGTGTCCAGCAACGAGCGGCGGGTGAACGCCGACAGGTCCTTCATCCCGTCGGCGGCGCGGCTCAGGCGCTGCACGCTGTGCGGCGTGCACGCGGTCGGGATCATGGTGGTGGCGTAGGCGCGCATATAGACCGGGCCGGCCGCCTTGTCGATCGCCGGCAGGCGTGCCAGGCGCGCATCGGCCTCGAGCTCGCTCAGCTGGCCCTGTTCGGCCGGGAACACGCTGCCCATCGCCGTGCGGATGCGCGAGAACGGCAGCGGCGTCTTGAGGTCTTCGATCTTCCCGACCCATTCTGCCTTGACCTTCGGATCCGGACGCGATGCGGTGGCCGCCACCGCCGCCACCTGGCCGGCGTCGGATTTGTCGCGCGCGCTTTCCGCCGCGACCAGCGCGTCGGCGCCGGGGTGATTGTAGCGGTTGAGGTGGGCGATGATCGACCAGCGCATTTCCTGGGTGAGCTGCAGGCCGGCGGCGTCGACCTTGCCGTCGAGGATGCCGGCCAGGCGCGCCAGCGCCTCGGGGCTCGACGCCACGCTCACGTAGAGATTGAACCAGCGGCGCTGGACGTCGGCGTCGGCCTTGTGCGCCAGCACGCCGTCCCAGGCCATCTTCTCCAGGGCTGCATAGGTCTGCTTCGCATACGCGCTGTCGAGGCGCATGGCGTCGAGGTAGGCCTTCGACTGGACGACCTTGCCCAGCACGTCGCCGAGCAGGGTGTAGTCCTTCTCTTGCGGCGCATTGTTCAGGGCCACGGTGATGAAGTCGTTCAGCGGCAGCTGGGCGTCGCGCACGCTGTCCCACAGGCTTTGCCACAGCATGGCGCGCAGCAGCGGATCATCGACCTGCGACAATTTCGTGCGCGCGGTATCGAACGAGCGGGCGTCCAGCTGGACTTTCGCATAGCCCCAGTCCTGGTAGTTCGGGTAGACGAGGTCAGGGCAGGCCGCGCCGTCCAGATCCTTGACCGCAGTCTTTGCGCCCTTGTAGGTCACCGGCACGTTCTTGACCAGGGACAGCTTGCCGCCGTCGATCTTGAAGGCGGCCACCTGCACGCGCTGTTCGCGCAGGGTCGGCAGCTCCTTGCTCGGCGCCGATTGGGTAAGGGTAAAGTCCTTGATCTTGCCGTTGCTGCAGCTGTAATTGGCGGCGATCGTGTTCACGCCGGCGTGGTACAGCCATTCCCTGGTCCAGCCTGACAGGTCGCGGCCGGCGGTCCTGGCCAGCGTATTGATGAAGTCATCGAGGGTGGCGTTCTGCCACGAATACTTGACCAGGTAGTTGTGCACGCCCTTGCGGAACACTTCCTCGCCCAGCAGGTGGCGCAGCTGCTTGAGGGCGGCGCCCCCTTTCGAATAGGTGATGGCGTCGATATTGTCGAAGGCGTTGGCGGACGACGGCACCGGCACCTCGATCGGGTGGGTGCTCGCGGTCTGGTCCTGGATGTAGGCGCGCTGCTTGCCGGTCTGGTAGAACTTCTGCCACGAATCCTTGAACTCGGTCGACTCGGCGGTGGCCAGGATGCCCATGAAGGAAGCGAAGCTTTCGTTCAGCCACAGGCCGTTCCACCACTTCATGGTGACCAGGTTGCCGAACCACTGGTGCGCCATCTCGTGCATGATCACTTCGGTCATCGACTGCTTCTGGTCGGCCGTCATGTTGGCCACGCCGTAGCGCGCTTCGGCGAAGGTGATGGCGCCGGCGTTTTCCATCGCGCCGTACAGGAAGTCGGGCACGATCAGCTGGTCATACTTCTCGAACGGGTAGGGGATGCCGAAATACTCTTCGAAGAAGGTCATGCCGGCCTTGGTCTGGCGGAACCAGTCGGCCGGGACCACCTGCCTGGCCAGCGACTGGCGCGCGAACAGGCGCATCGGGTACTTGCCGCTATTGTCTTCCCAGACCTGGTAAGGACCGGCGTGCAGCGAGAAGTTGTAGGGGCTCAGGCGCTTCGTCTGCTTGAAGCTCCAGCGGCGGTTGGCGCCGGCGTCATCGATCCTGGTCTCGCGGGTGGTGGTGACCACGTGCCAATCCTTCGGCGCGGTGACGCTGACGGTATAGCTGGCCTTCAGGTCGGGCTGGTCGAACAGCGGGAACATCTGCTGGGCCGCCACCGGCTCGAAGTGCGAATACGTGTACACCCGGCCGTCGGCCGGGTCGACCATGCGGTGCAGGCCTTCGCCATTGGTGCTGTGCAGGCGCTCGTAGGCGACGGTGACGGTGTTGCGGCCCTTGGCCAGATGCGCCGGGTCGATCGTGATGAACCAGTTGTTGTAGCGCGCCTGGACCGGCTTGCCGTTGACGCTGACCGACTTGACGGTGGCCTTGTTGAGGTCGAGGGTGACCGCGGAATGCGTGTCCTTGAGGTCGAAGGTGACGGTCGTGGTGCCGGCGAAGGTTTCCTTGCCGGTCAGGGTAAAGTCCAGCACATAGTCCACGTTCGCGATGCGCGCGGAACGGGCGAACGCATCGGCCTGCGAGAGGAAGGCGGTTTCGGCGCGGGCCGGGGCTTGTTGTGCCGGTGCGGCGTGAACGGCGCCGCCGAAGACGAAGGCGGAAGCGATGGCAACGGCCATCACGCGGTGTGCGGGAAAGTTCACTGAATATCCTCTCTCGGGTGGGCGCATCTGGGTGCGCGAAATGTCAATCGCGCAAGAATAGCACTAACGTTCCACGCTGGACACCTGTTGGAGAGATTGCGTACTCTCGGCATGCGGATTCGATGCCGGTGTCAATACGAAGAAACGGGACCGCGAAGGTCCCGTCGAAAGAGGCGCCGCCGCTTCGCCGGCGACAGGGCAGCGAAGCGGTGGCGAAAACGAAAAATCAGGCGGCCTGTTCCAGCGTCGGGTAGTCGGTATAGCCGACCGCGCCCGGATGGTAGAAGGTGTCGGTGTTCGGCTCGTTGAGCGGCGCCTTCAGTTGCAGGCGCTTCGGCAGGTCCGGATTGGCGATGAACAGCTGGCCCCACGACACCGCGTCGGCGCTGCCGCTGGCGATCAGTTCCTCGGCCTGTTCGCGGGTCAGCTGCTGGTTGGCGATCCAGACGCCGCCGAACTCCTTCTTGATCATCGGGCCCAGCGCGTCCGGACCTTGCCCTTCGCGGGTGAAGATGAAGGCGATCTTGCGCTTGCCCAGCTCGCGCGCGACGTAGCCGAAAGTCTCGGCCGGGGTCGAGTCGCCCATATCGTGCGAATCGCGCGCCGGCGCCAGGTGCATGCCGACGCGGTCGGCGCCCCAGACCTCGATGCAGGCGTCGGTCACTTCCAGCATCAGGCGCGCGCGGTTCTCGATCGGGCCGCCATAGGCGTCGGTGCGCTTGTTGGTGGAATCCTGCAGGAACTGGTCGAGCAGGTAGCCGTTGGCGCCATGGACTTCGACGCCGTCGAAACCGGCCTTCTTGGCGTTCTCGGCGCCCTTGCGGTAGGCGGCGACGATGCCGGCGATTTCATCGAGTTCGAGCGCGCGCGGGGTGACGTAGGGACGCTTCGGACGCAGCAGGCTCACGTGGCCTTCCGGCTGGATCGCCGACGGCGCGACCGGCAGCTCGCCGTCCAGGAAGGACGGATCGGAGATGCGGCCCACGTGCCACAGCTGCAGGAAGATGCGGCCACCGGCCTTGTGCACGGCCTCGGTGACGATCTTCCAGCCCTCGACCTGTTCGTCGGACCAGATGCCCGGCGTATCGGCGTAGCCGACGCCCATCGGGGTCACCGACGTCGCTTCGGACAGGATCAGCCCGGCCGACGCGCGCTGCACATAGTATTCGGCCATCAGCGCATTCGGCACGCGTGCGCCGCCATCGGCGCGCGAGCGGGTCAACGGCGCCATGACGATGCGGTTCGGCCATTCGAGGGCGCCCACCTTGATCGGGTCAAACATTGTAGTCATCGGGTTATTCCTAAAGTCCGTCGTTCAGTTGTGCGAGAAAGGCCTGGATCGCCTCCTCGTTCCGTTGGATGAAAATCCATTGCCCGACGCGGCGCGTGTTCACGAGCCCGGCGCGCTGCAGGGTGGCCAGGTGCGCCGACACCGTCGATTGCGACAGTCCGGTTTTCTGGTCGATCAGCTTGCAGCACACACCCATCTCGAGCGGATGTTCCTGCTCGATGAAGTGCTGCTGCGGCTCCTTGAGCCACTGCAGGATCTGGCGCCGCACCGGGTTGGCCAGGGCCTTGTGGATCGCGTCGATATCCATGGGTTTCCTTATATCGGGTTCTTTCGATCCGAATATCGTCATCTTACGATATTCAAGAAATGTTTGCTGGCGACGGTGCGAAATCCCCGATCGAAGGTGGCGACGACGCCTTACTCGCGGCCGAAAGTCGTGTTCGGGCGGGTGAGGTAGTACCACTCGGTGTTGGCGGCGGCGTTGGCGGCCGGGAACAGGATGCGCCCGCCGAATTCAGCCACCACCGGCGTGCCGTCGGCGCGGTGGCCGAGCAGCTCGCCTTCGCTCACCGGGTCGAAACTCTTCCACGGGCGGACAAAAGCGTCGTCCGCATGCAGTTTGTCGTGCACCACGACCATCGACAGCGCTTCCATCTCGTCGAAGGCGACCGGTTCCGGATCCGCGGCGGCGATCAAGCCCAGGTGGGCCAGCGTGTTCATGATGGCGCGGTAGGCGACGTCCGGCGCGGCCGGATCGTCGTGCTGCCCGCATTCCAGGGTCAGCGCGTAGCCGCCGGTGCTGCGCATGTACTCGGTGGTGCCGACGCCGTAGCGCAGCACGGTTTCCAGTTCATCGGCGCTGCGGCTGCGGCGCTGCACGCCGTCGCCATAGGTCGCCAGCCAGCCGTCGACGAAGCGGCGCACGCCCAGGCGGCGCGCCCAGGCGCGTTCCTTGGCGGCGTGGCGGAACGGCTGCAGGGCGCCGTCGTTGTCGAGCGGCCCGACCATCACGAACGGCTCGCCGGTGGCGGCGAAGGAATGCAGGTCGAGCAGCACGTCGTGCTGGCCGAGCAGGGGGCACAGCCAGTTGGCGACCTGGTCCTCGAAGTCCAGCGGCTTCTCTTTCGGGAACAGGTCGCGGTTCAGGTTGCGGTCGCCGTTGCGGGTGTTCTGGGCGTAGGCCAGCGGATTGACGATCGGGACGAAGGTGACGCTGCCTGCCGCGATGTGAAGAAGGCCGCTGTCGATTTCTTCCATGACCCGCTGGATCGCCTTGGTGCCGCACACCTCGTTGCCGTGGGTCGCGCCCATGATGATGACGCGCGGGCCGGCCTGAAGGCCGGTGTAGTTGATGGATTTGAATTGGTACTGGCGGGTGGAAGTCATGGGTAGCGTAGGCCGGAGAAAAAAGGTGGCGACATTCTATCGGTAAAAGTGCAAGTGATACTATCCCCTGGAGCGAGGCCGACATGCGGTGTCGCTGCCGATCCGAAAGGAGCCATATGAAGCGACGGAAGACCAGGGCGCTGCTTGGGTTGCTGCTGCTTGCCGGCGCGGCCCAGCCGGCGCTGGCCTGCCGTTTCCTGCCGCAGCGGTCAAGCGCACACGAGCAGGTCGCGCGCGCCAACGACGTCTCGCTCGTCATGGCGGTGCGCGCGACGCCCAGGCCCGGGGCCGCGCCAGATCGCCCACGCGACACGCCGGCCTGGATGATGCCCTATCTGGGCTGGAATCCGGCGACCGGGCATAGCGGCCCCGCGAATCGGGACGACGAACGATACCTGGCGCAATACCCGGTCGAGTACGAATTCGTGGTCGAGAAGCGCTGGCGCGGCGCGGACCGCGCGACTTTCACGCTCATGGGTGTCTCGCCGCCGACCGCCTTCCATGACCCGGGACCCGAAGCCGACCAAAGCCGCGAGGAATTCTGGGAGGCCGGAGGCGGCCGCTACGCCCGGATGCACCTCTGCAGCATCGAACCCTGGTTCGTCGTCGGCGAACGGTATCTCATATTCGTCGGGGATCCGGTCACTGCGCGCAGTTACGAGCACGTCGCGACCATCGAGGGCCGGGCAAACCCCGACGACAAATGGCTGGCCTATGTCGAGGAGCGGCTCAGCCCTGCGCCTCGATAACGCCGAACCCGGCCGGCGCGTCGCCCAGATAGGCCAGCACCGCATGCGCCTGGATATTGGCGTCGTACTGGGCGTTGGCCGCGATCGCGGCGCGCAATCCCGGCACGATGTCCGGCGTATGCGGCTGACGATAAGCCTTGATCAACAGGTGCACCAGGTCGGCCGGCGCATCGGCGCGGCGCAGGCGCGATTCGATGATGGACAGCAGCGCGCGCTGCATGCGCGGGGTGGGATTGCGGATCTCGCCGAACACATAGGGCGTGTTGGCGATCGCGGCGCAGACGATGCTCTCCATCCGGTCGGCCTTGTAGTCGGACGGGATGTCGAAATACGCCTTGTTCCAGCGGGTGTGCGGATAGGCGTGGCCGGGCGGGAAGCGGTCGGCGTTTTCCAGGCCCATGGCCCGGCTTGCGCGCGACCACAGGTCGCCGAGGGTGTCCAGCAGTGCCATTACGAGATGTCTTGCGCTTGTGTCATCCCGCGAGTGTAGCGCATGGCCGGGAACCTCGCATAGGGGGCAGCAGGGCGGTTGGGGGCGCCCTGCTGCCGGTCGTTCACGCAAACCTGCCGGCGCGGAAATCCTCGACCGCCTGCTGCAGCTCGGCCTGGGTATTCATCACGAACGGACCATACTGCGCGATCGGCTCGTTCAGCGGCCGTCCGGCCAGCACCAGCAGCCGGGTCGGCGCCAGGGCCTTGATGCGTACGCCGTCGGCGCCGGGCGCATTGTCGAGGATCGCCATGCGCGCCTGGCCGACGCCCTTGCCCTCGATGACGGCCTCACCGCGGAACATGTAGACGAAGGCATTGTGGCCGGCCGGGATCGGCTGCTCGAACGTCACGCCGGCCGGGATCTCCAGGTCGAGGTAGAGCGGCTCGGTATGCGCGCGCTGCACGGCCCCGGTCACGCCGTGGGTGCTGCCGGCGATCACCTGCACCGTCACGCCATCGTCCAGCGTAAAGCGCGGCACTTCCTCGAGCGGGATGTCGCGGTACCAGGGTTCGATCATCTTGTCGCTGGCGGGCAGGTTCAGCCACAGCTGGAAGCCTTCCATCAGGCCCTCGTTCTGCTCCGGCATCTCGGAGTGGATCACGCCGCGGCCGGCCGTCATCCACTGCACGCCGCCATCGGTGATCATGCCTTCGTTGCCGGCGCTGTCGCGGTGGCGCATGCGGCCGGCCAGCATGTAGGTGATGGTCTCGAAGCCGCGGTGCGGGTGCTCCGGGAATCCGGCGATGTAGTCGCCCGGCTTGTCGCTGCCGAACGCGTCGAGCATCAGGAACGGATCCAGGCGGCGCTGCAGGGGACCGGTCAGCACGCGGTTGATCTTCACGCCCGCGCCGTCCATCACGAACTGGCCGTTGATGATGCGCTCGACGCCGCGCGTTTTCTGGATGGGGGTGGTGGCAACTGCGGTGTTCATGCTGTTCTCCTGTTGGTTGCGCCGCGTGGCGGGCGGCAGATTACGCCAGTGCTGCCTCAATTGCCGCGTTGGCCGCGGCCTGGCCCTTGGCCACGGCCTCCGGACCCATCGCCATGCCCGACGAATAGATGAAGGTGTGGTCGTTCAGGCCGAGGAAGTTCAGCAGGGCGCGCATCTGCGGCACCTGCGGGTCGGCCGCTTCGTCGTAGACGCCGCCGCGGGCCGCGGCCACGTACACCTTCTTGTTCTTCAGCAGGCCTTCCGGACCGGTCTCGGTATAGCGGAAGGTCACGCCGGCGCGGGCGACCGCGTCGAACCAGCTCTTCAGTTGCACCGGCATCGAGAAGTTGTACATCGGGGCGCCCAGCACGATCACGTCCGCCGCCTGCGCTTCAAGAATCAGCGCGTCATCCAGGGCGACGCGCGCCGCCTGTTCCGGACTGCGTTGCTCGGCCGGGGTGAACAGGGCGCCGACGGCGGCGCCGTCAAGCAGCGGGTGCGGCTGGGCGCCGAAGTCGCGACGCACGACGGTCGCGCCCGGGTTGGCGGCGGTCAGCTTGTCGACGATCTGCTGGGTGACGCGGGTCGATTCCGATGCGTCGCCGCGAACGCTGGTGGTGATGTGCAGGATGTTCATGGTAAGCCCCTTCATTTTGGTGGAGAGTTTCGATGGGGACACTTTAGCAATTCCAAAATCAGTCCGGAAGCCAGTAGAATGGATAACATTATTCTGCTGATGGGACAATCATGGACGTGGAACCGAATGACTTGCTGCTGTTCGCGCGGATCGTCGAGTCGGGCAGCTTTACCCGCGCCGCCGAGCGCGTCCACCTGCCCAAGTCGACCGTCTCGCGCCGCCTGGCGCTGCTCGAGACGACCCTGGGCGAACGCCTGCTGCAGCGCACGACCCGCAAGCTGGTGGTCACCGAATTCGGCGCCAGCCTGTACGAACACGCGCGCCGCCTGGCCGACGAAGTCGACGCCGCCGGCGCGCTGGCCCAGCACCGCCAGGGCGAACCGAGCGGCAAGCTGCGCATCTCGGCGCCGGGCGACTTCGCCAATAGCGGCCTGAACGAAGTCATCGCGCGCTTCCTGGAGCGCTATCCGGCGGTCAGGCTCGAGATGGACCTGACGCCGCGCCGGGTCGACCTGGTGGCGGAAAATTTCGACATCGCGATCCGCATGGGCGACCTGCCGAACGACGCGACCTTGAGCGCGCGCCCGATCACGCTCGAGCAGCCCGGCCTGTACGCGGCGCCGAGCTACCTGGCGCGGCGCGGCATTCCCGAGCATCCCGACGATCTCGACGCGCACGACGTGCTGTGCATCCTGAGCCGCACCGGTGGCGCCGCGCCGTGGACGCTGGTGCGCGGGAAGCTGCGCTGGGAGCGCGCGCTCAACGCGCGGCTGACGGCGAATTCGCCCGACCTGCTGGCGCGCATCGCCTCGCGCGGCGCCGGCATCGCGCTCAGCTCGACGCTGTTCGCCCAGCCCTATATGCAGACCGGTGAACTGGTGCGGGTGCTGCCCGAATGGGACATGCCGACCGCCAACGGCTGGGCGGTCTTCCCGAGCCGTAAGCTGATGCCGGCCAAGACCCGGGCCTTCCTGGAGATGATCGAATCGGCGTGCACCGAGAAGGGCCATAGCCCGCATGCCGCGGTGGCCGCCTTCAGGGCGCGCGCGACGCTGGAGGACTAGGAGGTGAGCGGCCGCTCGCCCATGGGCTCGCCCAGGCGCACCTTGCCTTCCGGCGCCCAGGCCGGATCGAAGGCGATGGCGCCGCGCTGGAACAGCATCACGACGGTCGAGCCGAGCAGGAAGCGGCCCATTTCCTCGCCCTTCTTCAGGGTGACCTGGCCCGGCTCGTAGTTCCACTCGCAGATACGCGGCATGCGCGGCGGATTGACCACGCCATGCCAGACGGTGGCCATGCTGCCGACGATGGTCGCGCCGACCAGGGTCATCACGAAAGGCCCGAATTCATCGTTCTCGAATACGCACACCACGCGCTCGTTGCGCGCGAACAGGCCCGGCACGCCGCGCGCCGTGGTCGGGTTCACCGAGAACAGCTTGCCCGGCACATAGATCATGCGCGTCAGGCGCGCGTCGCACGGCATGTGGATGCGGTGATAGTCCTTCGGGCTCAGGTAGACGTTGGCGAAGTGGCCGTGCTGGAAATGCGCGGCCAGCGACGCGTCGCCGCCAACCAGTTCGCTTGTCGTGAACTTGTGGCCCTTGGCCTGGAAGATCTGGTGGTCGTCGATGTCGCCGAACTGGCTGATGGCGCCGTCGACCGGGCACACATAGTCGCTGGCCGCGATCGGACGCACGCCGTCGCGCAGCGGGCGGGTGAAGAACTCGTTGAAGCTGGGATAGCTGGCGATGTCCGGATTGGCCGCCTCGCTCATGTCGACGCCGTACTTGCCCACGAACCAACGGATCAGGCTGGTCGTCATCGACCCTCCCTTATGACCGGCGACGCGGCCGGCAAGGTTGGTCATCGCCTGCTTCGGCATGACGTATTGCGGCAAGACTTTTATACGGGACACGGACGATCGCCTTTCTTCGAAAAGTGCGCATTATAACGGGCGTACACTATAGTAGTGCCGAATGGAAATGGTATTTCCATTGCAAGCCTTTGGTCGAGTGTACCCCAGGTGGCGCCGCAGTGGCGGACGCTGGCGCTGCGCGTTTCTTGCCCTGGACGGTGAGAGTACGATTTACGCCAGTCGCACCGCCGCCGCGCCCAGCGTTACGAAGGCGGCGCCGCAGATCCGGGCGCGGGTGGCGCGCTCGCGCAGCACGAAGACCGCGATCGCGGTGGCGAACACGATCGAGGTTTCGCGTAGGGCGGCGACCACCGCGACCGGCGCCCGGGTCATCGCCCACAGTGCGAGGCTGTAGGAGACGGTGGTGGCGACGCCGCCCAGCAGAGGCAGCGTCGGGTTGCGCAGCATGTAGCGGGGCAGCTGGCCGGCGGTACGGCGCCACGACACGACGGCGATGCCGATCCCGCTGGCGATGAAGACCCAGGCGGTGTAGGCGGCGGGCGAGCCGGAGCGCCGCACGCCGAGGCCATCGACCAGCGTATACGCGGCGATCGTCACGGCGGTGAGCAGCACCAGCACGGTCGGGCGCACGCCGCCCGAGGCATGGCCGCGGGCGCCGAACGTCAGGGCGGCGGCGCCGGCGCAAATCAGGCCGATGGCGAACCACTGCACCGCCTGGAGCGTTTCGCCGGTAAAGAAGATGCCAGCCACGGCCACCAGGACCGGCGCTATGCCGCGCATCAGTGGATACGCGTGGCCGATGTCCGCATGCTGGTAGGAGGCGGCCAGCAGCGAGTAATACGCGATGTGGATCAGGCCGGATGCAGCGATGAATGGCCAGCTGGCTGGCGCCGGCGCCGTCAGGAAGGGCAGGGCCAGCGCGCCGATCAGGGCGGCCCCGCTCATCACGGCCAGCGCCGCCATGAAGGTGTCGGTACGCGATTTGAGGGCCGCATTCCAGGCCGCGTGCAGGAAGGCTGCGAACAGGATCGCGGCAAGCACGGGCGCCGACATGGATCAGGTCCTCACGCCGGCATATCGATGGCTGCGAAAGTAATGCCACGCCACCACCAGCGCCAGCGCCTGCATCGCCGCGCACACGAAGAAGCTGCTGCCGACCCGCCAGTCGCCGGGGGGCAGGTGGCTGACCGCGCTCAGGATGGCGGTGCCGAGCAGCGGCGTGACGATCACGCCCAGGCTGCCGATCGACTGCAGGGAGCCCATCAACTCGCCCTGCTGGTCGGGCGGCGACGATTTCGACACGATGCCCTGCAGCGCCGGGCCGGTGGCATACGCCAGCACGTTGGCCAGGATGAAGACGTACATCATCCAGCCCTGGGTCGCCAGGCCATAGGCGAGGAAGGTCAGCATGCCGGATGTCAGGGCCATCAGCGACAGCCGCACCTCGCCGAACCGGTGGATCAGCTTGCCCAGCAGCCAGGCCTGGACCACCACCGAGCCGAGGCCGACGCAAAAGAGGGCGATGCCGTTGTCGCGCGGCGTCCAGTCGAAGCGGAAGGTGGTGTACAGGACCCAGGTCGATTGCAGCATCATCTGGGCGAAGGTGGCCAGGGTGATCACGACCACCAGGCCGCGGATGTCTTCGCGTTTCACCAGTCGCAGCAGGGCGGAGAAGGGATTCAGGCGCGCCAGCCTGAACGGTCCGCGGCTTTCCTTCGCCAGCGACTCCGGCACGAACAAAAAGCCATACACCAGGTTCGCCGCCGACAGCGCCGCCGCGACGTAGAACGGTAAATGGAGGTTGGCGTCGCCCAGCACGCCGCCCAGCATCGGGCCGCAGATGAAGCCGAGGCCGAAGGCGGCGCCGATCTTGCCGAAGCTCTTGGCGCGGTTCTCGCGGGTCGAGATATCGGAGGCATAGGCCGAGGCGACCGACATGCTGGCCGAGGACATGCCGCCGATGATGCGGCCCACGAACAGCCAGGCCAGGCTGGGCGCCCAGGCCGTGACCAGGAAGTTCAGGCACATGCCCGCCATCGAGTACAGCAGCACCGGACGGCGGCCGATGCGGTCGCTCAGCGCGCCGAGCGCCGGCATGAACAGGAATTGCAGGATCCCGAAGGTTGCCGCCAGCACCCCGTACCACAAGGCCCGCTTGTCCGGCCCGTCAACGAACTGGTCGAGCAGCAGCGGCAGCACCGGGACGATCAGGCCGATGCCGAGCATGTCGATGAAGACGCAGACGAGGACGAAATTGAGTTTGCCGGGGACAGCTTGCGGTGCTGCGGTCGAACTGGTCATGGACACCTCGGTCAATACAGTTCGTCTATCTTAGCATTGCTACAAGTGGTCCAGGTTGTGGTCCAGGTTCCACTCCATTCGGCCGCGAATTCCTCGCGGAAGGCCAGCAGCTTGGCCAGCCGTTCACGGCCCAGTGCACGCGCGGCGTCGGTCTGCATCATGTCCGGGAGCTTCTGCAGCTTGACCATGATGTGGTCGAGGCTATAGCGGCGGTCGTCGAAGGCGCGGTCCCGGCCCAGCGGGTCGCTTGGATGGGCCAGGCTGCTTTCCATGCGCCCCGCGATATAGAACATGCGCGCCAGCCCCACCAGGCCCAGGCCGTCCATGCGGTCGGCGTCCTGCACGATTTTCGCCTCGATGGTCTCGGCCGGGATCGCCGCCGAAAAGCTGTGCGCCTCGATCGCATGCGCCACGGCGTCGAGTTTCTCGCGCGGGAAGCCGAGATGGGCCAGCTGGTGGCGCGCCAGCCGCGCCGAGCGGCGGGAGGCCTGGTCGCGTTCGGGGTCGTTCTTCGGCAGGTTGACCAGGTCGTGCAGGTAGCAGGCGGCCAGCACCACCAGGCGGTCGGCCTCGGGGTGGTTGACGAGCAGGGCTTGCGCGGTGCGCCAGACGCGGTCGAGGTGGGCGCTGTCGTGGGCGCCGTCGGTGTCGGCGCTGCCGGCGGCCATGGCGGCCAGCCTGGTGCGCCAGTCGGCGAGATCGGTATTGCTTGTGTCGGTCATGTTTCCTGTTCCAGGGTGAGGGGCGGCATGGCGCGCTGCGACAGCGCGTCGGCCCGGGCATTCTTGTGGCGCGGGATCCAGCGCAGCCGCGCCTGCGGCAGGCGGGCCAGCAGGGCCAGCGCCTCGCTGCGCAGCAGCCCCAGCGCCGGCGCGCTGGCGCCATCGGGGGCATTGACGTCGTCGATCACGACCTGGCTGTCGCCCAGCACCAGCAGGTCGGTCGCGCCATGGTCGATGGCGGCGCGCAGCACGGCATTCAGGGCGCGGTATTCCGCTTCGCTGCTGTTGCCATGGCCGCCGTCGACGGAAAGTTCGCAGCGCTGGCCGGCCGGCCCTTCAAGCACGGCGCCCAGTCCGCAGCGGCCCGGGTTCGGCCGCGCCGAGCCATCGAACCAGGCGCGCCAGGCGCTGGCCTCCGGTCCCGCGCCGCGGGTGCGCGCGGCGGCGACGCTGGCCTGGCGCCGCGCGGCCTGCAGTTCGGCGTGCCGGCGCTGGGCCTGGCGCGCGGACAGCAGGCTGGCCAGTCCGGCGCTGCCGGCGCTGAGCGTCAGGGTGCGTTCCAGGGCATCGGCCTCCGGCATGCCGGTGCGCGCCGTCAGGCGGCGGGCGGCGGACAGCTCGGTCTTGAAGGCGGCGGCTTGCAGGATGGCGAGATCGATCATGGCGAGAGCATAACCGATTCGCGATTGTTGACAGGTGTTAAGACTTTTGAAACACTCAATCCGTTGAACTCAACCACAGGAGAAGGTATGCGTCAGAATCGCCGAGCTGTCAGTCTGTCCCTGTTCGCCATGCTCGCCGGCGCCGGCCTGGCGCCGGTGCAGGCCCTCGCCCAGGCCGCGTCGGCCAGGCCGCGCGCCCGGGCCGTCAAGCGCTACACCATCGAGCAGTTCATGGCGACGACCTCGCTCACCGGCGCTTCGTTCAGCAAGGACGAGAAGCAGATCCTGTTCAGCAGTAACGAGTCCGGCATCTTCAATGCCTACACGCTGCCCGTCGGCGGCGGCAAGCCGCGCGCGCTGACCGCGTCGAAGACCGACACCACCTACGCCGTCGGCTACTTCTACAACGACGACCGCATCCTGTTCACGCGCGATGGCGGCGGCAACGAGCAAAACCACCTGTATGTGCGTGAACTCGACGGAAAAGAACGTGATCTCACGCCGGGCGACAAGCTGAAAGCCTCGTTCGCG
This sequence comes from Massilia sp. UYP32, assembly GCF_050434365.1. Classification (NCBI taxonomy): domain Bacteria; kingdom Pseudomonadati; phylum Pseudomonadota; class Betaproteobacteria; order Burkholderiales; family Oxalobacteraceae; genus Massilia; species Massilia sp. UYP32. Next base: position 31,200 of record NZ_JBNDIK010000036.1, on the reverse strand, counting down.
GGCTGGAAGCCGGACGGCAGCGGCTTCTACGTCGTCACCAACGAGCGCGATCCGAAGTTCTTCGATCTGTACCTGTACGACGCCGCCACCTATGCGCGCACGATGGTGTACAAGAACGACAGCGGCATGAACGTCTCGAGCATCAGCCGCGACGGCAACTGGCTGGCCTTCAACAAGCCCGCCACGACGTCGGACAGCGACGTCTATGTGTATGACGTGCAGGCGCGCGAGATGAAGCACGTCACGCCGCACAAGGAGCCGGCCAGTCATTCGGCCGAGACGTTCGACCCGGCGTCGAAGCGCCTGCTGTTCACGAGCAATGCGGAAGGCGAGTTCGCGCGGATCAAGGCCTACGACCTGGCCAGCGGCGCGACGAGCGACGTCGAGAAAGCCGACTGGGACCTGCTGGGCACCGGCTATTCGCGCAACGGCCGCCACCGCGTCAGCATGGTCAACCGCGACGGCAGCATCGAAGTGCGCCTGTATGACGACGCCGGCAACCCGGTGGCCTTGCCCAAGCTGCCGGGCGGCGAGATGCGCCAGGTGACGTTCTCGGAGAGCGGCAACCTGATGGCGTTCTACCTCAACGGCGACCGCTCGCCCAGCAACCTGTATGTGCACGACTTCAGGAACGGCAAGACCACCCAGCTGACGCGCAGCCTGAACCCGGAGATCGATCCGAACGACCTGGTCGAGGCCGAGGTGGTGCGCTTCAAGTCCTTCGACGGCATGGTGATCCCGTCGATCTACTACCGGCCGAAGGGCGCGTCGCCGAGCGCGAAGGCGAAGGCGCCGGCGGTGGTGTTCGTGCACGGCGGGCCGGGCGGCCAGACCATGCGCGGCTACAGCGCCCAGATCCAGTACCTGGTCAACCACGGCTATGCGGTCCTGGGCATCAACAACCGCGGCAGCTCGGGCTATGGCAAGACCTTCTTCCGCGCCGACGACCGCAAGCACGGCATGGAGCCGCTGTGGGATTGCGTCGAGGCCAAGACCTGGCTGGCCAGCCAGGGCGATATCGATCCGGAGCGCATCGGCATCATGGGCGGCAGCTACGGCGGCTACATGACCCTGGCGGCGCTGGCCTTCCGGCCCGAGGCGTTCAAGGTCGGCATCGATATCTTTGGCGTCAGCAATTGGGTGCGCACCCTGGAAAGCATTCCGCCGTACTGGGAAGCGCAGCGCAAGGCGCTGTACGACGAGATCGGCGACCCGGTCAAGGACAAGGACTTCCTGGTCGCGACCTCGCCGCTATTTCACGCCCATCACATCCGCAAGCCGCTGATGGTGATCCAGGGCGCCAACGACCCGCGCGTGATCAAGGCCGAGAGCGACGAGGTCGTCGAGGCGGTGCGCAAGAACAAGGTGGAGGTCGAGTACGTCGTGTTCGACGACGAGGGCCACGGCTTCTCCAAGAAAAAGAACGCGGCCGTGGCGAACGCGAAGATCCTCGCCTTCCTCGACAAGCATCTGAAGCCCTGAGCCGCATCCCGGCCGCGCCGTGGCTCAGTAGCGGTGAGGATTGTCAGGGCGGCGGTCGTGGCGGTTGCGCACGCCGTCGCCATCGCGGTCGCGGTCATGGCGGTCGCGGATGCCGTCGCGGTCCCGGTCGCGGCCATGGTGGCGGTCGTGCTTGTCGTGCTTGTCGTGCTTGTAGTGATGGCGGTCGCGATGGTCGCGGTAGTGGCCCGGCGGCGGGCCGTCATGGTGGGCCGGACCGCGGTTCCAGCGCGACGGCTCCATCACCCAGCGGCCGCCGCGATGGTGCCAGCTCGGCGGGGCGTACACATAGCCGGGACGGGCGGCGACATAGTGGCCTCCCACCCAGTGGTGGCGGTGCGCGCGCCACTCCCAGTAGCCGGGCGCCCAGACATAGCCGCGGCGCGGCGCGGGCACGACTTCATAGATGGGCGCCGGCGGCGCGGTGTTGATCACGACCGAGATATGCGGCTGGGCGTGCGAGTCCTGCGGGGTGAAGGCAGCGGCGCCGATGGCGACCAGGGCTGCAATCAAAATAGGGGATTTCATGTTCGTCTCCAGATCCTTGAGCGGATGCGCTGCAATATAGCAATCCGGGAAACGAAACGTGGCGTTTGAAGCAAGTTCTTACAACTGAAACAGATCAGCGGGCGGCGCAGCTTCGGGCCGCCGCGCGCCGCATCCTGGCGGCGCGTCGGCGCAGGCGATCCGACCGACGGCGTTCACATGCGGCTCCCGACGGTGACGGTGTCCGCCGCCAGCAGCTGCGATTTTTCGGCCGGGTCCAGGCGCTTCGCGCTGACCTTGACGACCGCCATCTTGTCGCCGCTGGCGATGGCGGCATCGCTGACGTTGTAGCTGCTTGCATGGGCGTCGGGAATCCTGGCCAGGTAACCGGCCGGGACGGCGACCAGGGCGGCGGCGATGAAGATGGCTTCCATGTGCTTGAGGACGTTCATTTTGCGGCTCCGTTTAGTGAGTAGTGAGGGGTGGTTGGTGTGTCGATGTGTCCACTGTAGGCCAGCCGCCGCCCTGTCTCCAGCGACATGCGACGAGCCGTAGAAAACGCGGAATGAGCTGCATCGGGAGGCGGATAAAGCCCCGGACAGGCTGTCTTTCACGCTCCCCCGGCTAGATGAGCACGAAGGGCGCGTGGGCGCCACGTAACCACCGGATGACAGGCATGCTCGCCACCCTGATCGACCAACTGGCCGCTTCGCGCACGGCGCGCCGGCGCTCCCGCAACCTGCGCGCAGGCGCCCGTCCGGCGTGCGCCGAGGCCGGCCGGTCGCTGTCCATCGGCCCTGCCTGGCTGTGGGCCGTGCTGGTCGTGGTCCTGGGCGGCGCCGTCGCGCTGGCGATGCATGCGCGCGCGCTGCCGGACGGCGCCGCCGAGACGCCCGGCGCGGTCGCGCTGGGCGCCCTGCAGCCGCTTGCGCCGGGGCTCGACTTCGTGGTCCCGCGCGAGAGCGGCGTCTCGCTCACCCAGCACGGGGGGCTGGCCCTGCTGGTGGCGAGCGGCATGCGCGCCGGCCCGGCGCTGCGGGTCGACCTGTGCACCCAGATGCTCGACCCGGCGCGGCCGCGCATGCTGCCGCTGCGGATCGGCTATCCCTTCGACGAGGCGGCGCGCATCGCGCGCGCGGCCAATGCGCCGCCGCGCAGCGTGCTGCTGGCCCGATCCGGCTCGACGATGCCACGCATCGACATCGCCGGCAATGCCGGCGCCGGCGCGACTGGCTTGACGCTCGCCTGGAACGCCGGCGCCGCAACGGCGGGCTGGATCGGCGATGCAAGCGGCGGCAACGTGACGCGCGCGCGCCAGGGCCAGGCCGTGCTGGGCAACAGCGGCTGGCTGCTGTGGGGCAGCGAGGCCCTGCGCTTCACGCGCCGGCCCAGCGCCGCCTGCCCGCAGGCGGGCGAGCTGGTGCTGCATCACTATCAGCTAGGCGCCGCTGGCGGCGCGGCCCTCGTGCAGGCCTTTCCGGCCCACGGCGCGAGCGTGGAGTTGCGCCTGGCGCCGGGCGCGTGGCAGGTGCCGCTGCGGCCTGGCCCCGGCATGGAAGACCAGGCGCTGTTCGAGGCGCTGCGCGCGCGCGGCCTGCTGCGCCAGGGGCGCGACGGCCTGGTCGAGCTCGCGCCGCGCGACCTGCTGGCCTGGCAGCAGGCTGGCCAGGAGGCGCGCGCGCCGCTGCCGGGCTGGGAAGATCACGTGCTGGACGTCGGCGACCGCCGCCTGCTGGAACGTCTGCATCACCGCGCCGACGGCGCCTATGTGCGCGAACAGGTGCGCATCTTTAACAGCGAGCGCCGGCTGGTGGCCTGGCGCACCCGGCCGGGCGCCGACGCGGTCTGGCATGCGCTCGTCGGCGGCGCGCCGGCCCCGCGCGAAGCCGGCTTGCCGGTGGCCGCGATGCGCCTGTTCGCACGTCTGCCGGAAGGCTGGGAACCGTGGCAGCGGGTCGGCGGCTGGGAAGGCGGCCGCCAGGGATCGCTGGTGACTTTGAATACACCGGCAACCGGCCGGCCGGTCGAGCTGCTGGTGGCGGGCCGGGTACGCGGCGTGATCGGCGCACGCGTGCTGGCCCAGGGTGCCTGCGACGGCCGCGCCTGCCCGGACCGCGAGGCGGTGCAGCGGCTGGTGCTGGCGCCGCTGGCCGGGGCGGCCGCGATCGCAGTGCAGGTCGAGCCGCTCGACCTGGCGGCGATGTCGGGCAGCGCCGACGCCGCCTACCGCCACCTGGCCATGGTCGATGGCCGCCTGGCCTGGCAGGCGCTGCCCGCCGGCGGCAGCGGTGGAACACGGCCCGCCGCCGTACCGGTGCGCCTGCGCGACCGCCATGGCGAAGCTTTGTGGGCCGACGGCGCGCCGGCCGGAGCGGCGCTGGGCGCCGGCCTGGCGCCGCTGCTGGGCGTGCACCGCCAGCACGACGGCAGCGTGGCCGGCATGCTGGCGCGGCTTGGCGGTGCCGGCCACGTGGCGCAGCTGAGCCTCGACCTGGACCTGCAGGCCAGGGCCCAGCAGCTCCTGGACTGCATCGGCCTGCGTGGCGGACGCTGGGACGGCCAGGCCTGTGTCGGCGGCCTCGATGCCCAGCCGGAGCGGCGCGCCGGCCTGGTGCTGCTGGATGCGGGCAGCGGCGACATCCTGGCCGCGGCCTCCAGCGGCGGCGGCCAGGCCGATCCGAGCCGCTGGGCAGAATTGCGCGACTTCGACCGCGCCGATCCGGCGCGCAGCCCACTGCGCAGCGCTGCCTTCCAGCACGACGGCGGCGCGCACCGCGCCCCAGGCTCGACCTTCAAGGTGATTACCGCGCTCGGCCTGGAGGGCGCGGCGCGCGCCGACGCCGGCCTGGACGGTCTGCTGCAGGGCTTGCCGCTGGGCGAGGTGGACCGGCTGGCGCACGAGGGCGGCTACGGCTTTCGCACCGGCGCGCCCAGCTATCCCTTCGAGGGCAAGCGCGCCCGCATCACCAATTTCCGCGACCAGATCACCAGCACCCGCGCCCAGGACGGCCGCCTGGGCCTGGCGCAGGCGATGGCGCACAGCGTCAATACCTGGTTCGCCTGGAGCGCCGAACTGAGCGACCGCACGCTGATGGGGCAGCCGGACGGCGGCATGCCGGGCGCGCGCGAACTGGAGCCGGGCGCGCTCGACACGGTGCGGCCGGTAGCGGCGATGGCGGCGCGGCTCGGCTTCGGCCAGCCGCTGCGGCTCGACGGCGGCCTGCTGCCGCCCGACTACCGCTGGGGCGAGTGGGACGCGTTGCAGGCCAGCGCCTCGCGCCTCGACCCGGTCCACAGCCGCCACGAACTGCGCCAGATGGCGATCGGCCTGCGCATGCAGGCCACGCCGCTGCAGATGGCGCTGGTGGCGGCGGCGGTCGGGGAGGGCCGCACCGTGGCGCCGCGCCTGCTGCTGTCGCTCGACGGCCGCGCGGCGCAGGCGACGCCGGGCCAGGCCCTGGGCGTGCGCCTGGACCGCGTGCGCGCCGGGATGAAGGGTGTGATCGACGGCGGCACCGCGGCCGGGGCGTTTCGCGGCGCCGGTTTCGACCTGCTCCGCCCCGGCCTGTACGGCAAGACCGGCACGGCGCCGGCCGGCCAGGACGAGCTGGCGACCGTCTGGTTCATGGGCTGGCTCGAGCCGGGCAGCCTGCCGGGCCAGACCGGGCGGCTGGCCTTCGCCGCATTCGTGAGCCATTCGGCGGCCACCGGCGGCGGCCATGCGGCCCCGGTCGTGGCGGCCCTGTTGCAATCGATGCAATCGGCAACAGAAGGGCAGTCGTTGGAAAAGAGGCACAAATAAGGTTCTTCTGCGCGCCTCAAGGCCGTGTTTGTATGGCATCATCTATTTCAATCCGCAAAAAATGCGGGGCGAAACAGAGGATGGGGTAGGTATGCGTTTGCCGGGAACCCGGTATCAGGAGCACGGTTGGGAGCAGGTCCGCAAGCTGCTGGGACACTGCTCCCTGCAGGCGTGCGCCCGGATCAAGCCGGCCACCTTGCTCGACCCCGATCCTGAACAGTCGCTCGGCGCCTATGTCGACGCGGTCGCCCAGGCCCTCGATGCGGCCGGCGCGCGCGCAGAGATGTACAGCAAAAGCGACGGCAACAGCTATGGCGACACCTGCGGCGAGCTGGCGCTGACCCTGGTCTACGAACTGCAGGCGCGCCCGGCCGACTGGGCCGCGCTGTGCGCGGCGGTGGCGGCCGAGCATGCGCGCATCGGCGCGTTCTGGAACGCAGCCGGCGGCGAGGCGCTGCTGCGCAAGAAATTCAACGACCTGTATGCCATCCTGCGCGACAAGGTCGACAGCGACAATTACCAGGCCGCCTGCGGCCGTCCGTGCAGCCCGAACCGCATGTATGCCTACCGCATGCTCGATACCGCCTGGCACGAGGTCGCGCGCCTGTTCGAGCTCTGGCGCGAGCACGCGCCGCAAGTCGGCGCCATCCTGGGACGCGAGGTCGTGGCGATGCCGATCGAGGCGCGCCAGCTGCGCACCAGCGGCGACTGCAAGCCCGAATGGATCATGCGCTGGAGCGAAAGCCTCGCGTTGCATACCGGCGCGCCGGGCCCGTTGCACACCAGGTCCAAGCGCTTCGCCAGCCTCAAGAACAGTCCTGACAAGATCGGCGCCATGCTGCGCGAGATCGGCGAATACGAGCTGCTGTCGGCCAACCGCGACCAGGATTGGCTGCACGACGCGAGCCAGGCCCATGCCTGGCTGGACGACTACTGGCGTGTGCTGGATGAATCGGAACGGGGAAGCACGCCCGGCCCCGACCTGATCCTGGAGGCGCGGCAGGACGAGCTGGACGCCAGCGTCGGCGCCGAACCCGAGGCCGCGATCGATGGCGATCCGCTCGAGGCGCGCGAAGCCGCACGCCTGGCGCTGGTCGCCCAACAGGTTTCACTCCCCCCCAACTATTCCTTGCTGGCGGCGCTGGCCGAGGACCGCGCCAGCTGGGCGGCGCGCCGGATGGCGCATGACTCCCTGCCGGTGCGGCTGGCGGTGTATCTCAAGCTGCTCGGCCCATTCGACGACAGCTATCCGTCCGAATGGCTGGATCCGCAGACCGGCGAGTTGCCGACGATGCAGCAGCTGGCCGGGCTGGACGGGATCTCGCTGCCGACCCTGCGCAAGCGGCGCGACGCCGCGATTGCGCGCCTGAACGAGATGGCGGGAATGGAGGAGGAAAGACGATGGGCATGACGGAACTGGATCGCAAGCTGCAGGCCGGCGCCTTGCTGGGACGCCGGGTGGAAGGCGACCGCCTGGTGCTGGCCGACGCGGTGCTGGCGCAGGCGCTGGACGGCAGCCGACCCCTGACGGCGGGCGAACGCGCCGCGCTGCAAGCCTCGCCGCTGACCTTGCGCCGCCTGCGCCACCTGGCGGACAGCCGGCGCACGCAGGCGCAACCCGGCAACTGGCGCGGCAGCCGCGGCCTGTTGCGGGCCGCCGACAGCGGCAATGCCCTGGACCTGCTGCGCACCGACGACGGCATGTGGCGCCTGCACTTCGTCGAGGCCGCAGGCAGCCTGGCCGTGGTCGTCCAGCTCGACCCGGAAGCGGCGGGGGCGGCCGGGGTGATGGCGGCGCGGCCGGCGATCCAGGTGCGCGATGGCCGCGGCGCCCTGGTACTGGAAGGACAACTCGATGCCGACGGCGAGTGCGAAGGCCGGTGGCCTTTCGCGGCGTCGCCCGCGGCGCATTTTCAGCAGCATGGAGCACGCTTCGAGGTCATCCCCGGCGTGAATCCAGTCACATAGTAGTTCGGACATACCCGGAAGGACGATGATGCTAGGTTCGCTGTTCAAGAGTACATTGCAGAACACGCTGCGGCCGCTGCGGCAACCGGAATTCGACGCGACGCGCCTCGGCAGCGCGGCGATCGCGCTGCCGGCGCCGAATGGCCTCACCGTCCCGCCGGGCTGCGCCGCCGTACTGGTCGACCGGGGTGGACGCAGCCGGCGCCAGGCGGCCGGCAGCCGCATCGCCGCCATCGAGGGTGAAACCGCATGGTGCGTCCATCCCGGCCCCTATGCGTGCGAGCTCGTGCCGTTCGCCGGCGCGCCCGAGATCGGCCTGCGGGTGCACTTCGCGATCGACGCCAGCGACCCGCGCGCCACGCACCAGCGCTTCGACCTGTTCCTGGCCAGCGAGGCCGGCTGCATGGTCGAGTTGACAGGATTCGTCGAACTGGCGCAGACCGCGCTGCAGCGCGAGCTGGCCCAGGGCAACCTGGAGCTGCCTCCCTGCACGACCCTGGAAGAGTGGAATGCCTTCCGCACCGGTTTCAACCAGTTGATGTATACCCGTTTCGGCGTGACGGTCGACGATTGCGTGCCGGTCGACCTGGGCGCCGCGCGCGATTATGCGGCCACGCTCGACGCGCGCCTGGCCGCGCGGCTCGATGCAGTCCATCCGTCCGCCGCGGCCAGGGAAGAGTTGGCGGCTGCGCCGGCGCCGCAGCAAGCGTTCGTTCCCGCCTGCGAGGATGCGCGCGCGCTGCGCCGCCTGTTCCTGGAGCTTCCGTGCCTGATGTGCGCGGTGCGCATGGCGGTGATGCCGGCCGACCAGGGACGCTTCCGCCAGCATCAGGAACTGCTGCGCCGGCTCGACCTGGTCAGCCTGGCGGTCGGCACCATGCCGGCCCTGGAACTGGCGGCCCCCGGCCAGCCGCTGGCGCAGGAAGAGCAGTTGCGGCGCGCGCGCCACAGCCGGCGCGCCGCCGCCGCGCTCGACGAGGCATGGGCGCTGTTGGCGCGCCTGAAGGTGGCCGGCGAAGGCCCGCTCGACGCCCTGTTCGACGAGGCCGACCGCATCGTGGCCAATCTCGAGACCGAGGCCGGCGCGCGGCGCGCCGTCACGGCGCGCGACGTGGAGCTGGAGGAGGCATGAGCGCAAGCGCAGACGCGAACGCGGTCCAGTGCCGCAGCATCGCCGCCGACGGCGGCATGCTGACGATCACCGCCACGCGCCGCCCGCGCGCCGGGCGCGCCGACGTCAAGTGCAGCGTGCCGGGCGCGCCCGCCGTGGCCGAGCGCATGCAGCAGGTGGTGCGCCTGGCGCGTCACACCGAGCCGCGCTTCGACAGCCGCGACCAGGTGGTGCTGAGCCTGGACCGGGCGCCGGCCGACGGGGACCGCGACTGGGAACTGGCGGCGGTGCTGGCCGACCGCGTCGTGCGCGACGTCTTTGCGCCGAGGCGCGAGGTCGTGGCCAACGGCTGGTCGGACGCCTGGCACCTGGGCCGGATCGACGGCCGCAGGCTGGCCGGCGCCCCGGACGGCGTGCTGCTGGGCGGCGCCGACGCCCTGGCGCACCTGGGCGCGCTGAACGGCCAGCCCGATCCTGGCGCCGGGATCTCGAGCGCGCGCGCCTGGTTCCCGCTGCACAGCGGCGGCGAACACGATGGCCTGGGCTGGGTCGAGGTCAGCGTGCGGCCGCTGGCCAGGGCCGGACGCGACGACGATGATCCGGTCAGCGTGCCTGACATGGACGCGGTGCGCCAGGCCCAGGTGGCGGCGGTGCTGGCCGGATCGCGCCACTTCGACGGCCGCGGCCAGGGCCAGTGGCGCACCACGGTGCGTTTCGGCGAGCCGCGCTTTTCGGGCGACTCTTACCAGCTGGCGCTGGTGATGGCCGACCGCATGGCGCGCGGCCGCGAATTCCTGGCGCGCGGCCGGGTGATCGCCACCGGCAGCTCCAGCGCCTGGCATGCGGGACGGGTCGAGGCGGTCGAGGCGCTGGCGCCGAAATGCGCGCTGATCGCGCGCGAGGCCGGCCCGGGCGACCGCGTCCTGCTGCCGAAGGAGTGGGAAACCGCCCTGCCGCAGGGCTTGCGCGAAGCCCTGCGCGCGCGCGGCGCCAGCCTGGCCTGCGTCGAGCGGATCGGGATCATCTAGCAGGCGTGTTGATTTGTTTGACCGGATCGCACCCTGCGCACGGGAGCGATCCGTGCCGCAGGCATGGCCCTGCTAAAATCCAATGGTTGGACCGGCAGGTTTGCTTTGGTAGTGACAAGAAGTACAGGACAGAACGGAGTCGGATATGTTGCAGATGTTCGCAGTAAAAAGCGCCGCTTGCCCGCGCTGCGAGTGCAAGAACGCGCCTGAGGCGCGCTATTGCGCCGGCTGCGGCGTGATCCTGGGCGCGCCGCGCAACAAGCCGGTGCTGGTCGAGAACCGCTGGGTGCCCGGCCCCGACGAACTGGCCGTGTTCTTCGGCGTGCGTGAACTCTCCGGCCTGTTCGTCAAGACGCTGCGCGTGCCGGCCACGGCGCGCGGCTTCATCCTGCAAGGCGACAAGGCCACCGAGGTGCCGCAGGGCGAATACGAGATCGAAGGCTTCTTCACCCGCCTGAACCACCTGCTGCGCGACCAGCACGCCGAGATCCTCGTCACGCGCACCGGCGCGCTGGCGGTGCCGTTCGAGTTCGACGACATCCCGACCTGCGAACATCTCGACGTCGCCCTGCGCTTCTCGGTGAGTGTCAGGATCGAGAACGTGCCGGCCTTCGCGCGCCACTTCATGACCATGCCGGGCACGATCGGCGCTGCCGAACTGCGTGAGCTGCTGTCGCATCCGGTGCGCCAGCTCGCGCTCGAGTTCATCGGCGCGCGCTCGATCCGCGAACTGGCGGCCAATGGACAGTTGCGCGAGCAGCTCGACCAGCGCCTGCAGGGCGGCCTCAAGACGCTCCTGGCCGGCTACGGCCTGGCGGTGACGGCGGTCGAGACCTTCGAACTGCGCCACGACAAATACGACGCCAACCGGGCCCGCATCGGCAGCCTGTGGCTGGCGGCCGACGACAAGCACGTGCAGCTCGCGCACAGCCGCCACCTGGACGAACTGTACACGGCCGAGGAATGGCAGCGCATCAAGCGCAGCGAAGAAGAAGGGCGGCTGCGGCTGCGGCGCGCCGAGCTGCGCCAGGATGACGCCATCGCGCGCGCCGAACTTTCCTTGCAGGGCGCCGACCGCGCGCATGGCGTGCGGGCGCGCCAGATCGAACTATACGGCCGCATCCTCGAGGCAGGGTCGCGCAAGCAGGCGCTGGCCAATGGCGCGGCCGAGGTGTTGGCCGAACTCGAGCACGAGATGGCGCACAAGAACGCGCAGCGCGCCGACGAGGCGGCCGAGTGGCGGCACCTGCGGGCGCTGGCCGGCGTGCGCATGCGCGCCGAGATCGCGAGCGCGCAGCAAGAAGCCACCCAGGCGCGCCAGCTGGCGCAGCAGCGCTTTTCCCAGCAACTGCTGCAACAGCAGATCCGCAACAAGATCGAGCAGGCGCGCCAGATCGAGGACGCGGCGCGCCAGCGCGCCGAGCTCGTACGGCTGCGCGCGAGCGAAGAAGAAGCGGCGCGGCGCCTGCGCGACATCGACGAGGCCGGGCACGAGGCCACGTTCCAGTCCCTGAAGCTGGCCAATGAAGCGCGCCGGCGCGAGGCCGAGCGGGCGCAGGAATGGGAAGACGAACAGGCGCGCCAGCGCATCGAAAGCGTGCGCCGGGGCGCCGGCCGCGCCGATGCCCAGGCCCAGCACGAAAAGCTGCTGCGCACGATCGAGGCCGACGCCACGCATGCGCGGCGGATGCAGGACGTCACCCTGGAAGCCGACGAGCGCCGCGCCGGCATCGGTGAGGCGGCGCGCGCGGCCGACCGCGCCCACGAACTCGAACTGGCGCGGCTGGCGATGGCGCGTGCCGAAGCGCTGGGCGCGATGGACGACACCGCCAAGCTGGCGCTCAGCGAGGCGCCGAATGCGGCCGTGCTGGCCGACTACCTGAAAACGCGCGTGCATGCGACCATGGATGGCGACCAGTTGACGGCGCTGGCCGGCGTGGCCGGCGCCGGCAAGGTCGACGCGGCGCTGGCCGACGCCCGGGTGGCCGCCGAACAGGCGCGGCGCGAGCTCGAGGTCGACAAGGACCGGCGCCACCAGCTCGACCTGCTGGCCATGCAGAACGACGTGAACAAGGCGGCGCTGACCTCGCAGGCGGCGCTGGCCGCCGGCATCGCAGGCGCGCGCCAGTGCGTCCACGGCCACCCGGCCGGGCGCGACGACCGCTTCTGCGCCGCTTGCGGAGCGACGCTGCCGGCGTGATCCAATAGCAATGCAGACTGCCATCGACAAGATCCGCGAACTACGCGCGCTGCACGAAGACGGCCTGTTGAGCCGTCAGGAGTTCGACCAGCGCAAGAACGCGATCCTGGACGCGGCCTATACGCCGGCCGAGCGCGCCGGCGCCGAACCCCAGGCGCCCGGCACGCAAATTGGTCCCGCGCCCGATGATTTCACGACGCGTCCGGGCACCGAAATCGGCCTGATGGCGGGCCAGGAAATCGGCCCGCAGACCCGCCGCTACCGGCTCGAGCGCCTGATCGCCCACGGCGGCATGGGCCAGGTGTGGCAGGCGACCGACCTCGCCACCCACGCCGAACTGGGACACAGCGCCCAGGTCGCGCTCAAGATCCTGCCGCCGCACCTGACCCAGGCCGCGAGCCATGCGAAACTCCTGATCCAGGAAGCCACGCGCGCACGCCGCCTGGCGCACGAGCACATCGTGCGCGTCTACGAATGGGCCCAGGATCCGGCCACGTCCAGTTACTTCATCATCATGGAGTACCTGGAAGGCGAAGACCTGGACGCCGTGCTGGCCCGGGAGTCGCGCCTGCCTTTGGCCCGCGTGCTGGCGCTGCTCGACCCGGTGGCCGACGCCCTCGACTACGCCTGGGGCAAGCACCGCCTGGTCCACCGCGACATCAAGCCGGGCAATGTGTTCGTCACGCGCAAGGGCGAAGTCAAGCTTCTCGACTTCGGCATCGCCGCGCGCGCCCGCGCCAGCGGCGCCATGTCGCCGCTCGATGCGCCGGCGACGTCCGGCACCGCCGGCTACCGCGCGCCCGAGGCGGCGCTCGAGGGGCGGGTGCCGGAGCCGACGCTCGACGTGTATGCGGTGGCGGTGATGATCCACCAGCTCCTGACCGGCGTGTTGCCCGGCGCACCGGGCGGGCAGGTGCCCGAGACGCTCGGCGCGCGCCAGTGGGACGTGCTGCGCGCCGGCTTCGCCGCCGATCCGGCGCGGCGTCTGGCCACGGTGCACGCGCTGCTGGACGCGATCCGCGCCGCGGCCGGCCCCTCTGCCGAGGAACTGGCCGCGCAGGAGGCGGCGCGCCGCGTCGAAGAAGAGCGGCAAGCGCGCGAACTGGCGGCGCGCCGCAAGGTCGAGGCGCAAGCCGCCGCGGCGGCCCAGGCCCAGCTGGACGAGCAGCGTCGCATCCAGCTGCGCGAACAGCAGCGGCGCGAACGGGCCGCGGCCGAAGAGGCGCGGCTGGCGCGCAAGGAAACACTGCGCCAGCAACTGCTGGCCAAGCGCGACGAAGAGGTGGCGAAGGCGCAGGCGGCCAAGGAGGAAGCCGCGCGCAAGCTGGCCCAGGCCAAGGCCGCGGCGGCGTATATCGCGCAGCAGAAGAAGGCGCGCGCGGCCGAGCAGGAGGCGTCCGTGCAGCCCGCGCCGGCTCAACCGGCGCCGGCGCCCCTGCCGGCGCTGGACCCCGGCGGCATCCTGCGCGACCCGTTCGTCGACGGCAGCGGCGCCGGCCCGGCCATGGTCCTGATCGAGACCGGCCGCTTCGAGATGGGCTCGCCGGAACACGAACGCCGCATCGCGATGGCGGCCGGCTCGCAAAAGAACTGGATCGCGCGCGAGACCCCGCAGCATTGGGTCGGCATCGAGCGCGCGTTCGCCATGGGCCGCTATCCGGTGACGGTCGGCGAGTGGCGCGCCTTCGTGCAGGCCAGCGGCTGGGAACAGCATGGCGACGTCAATTGGGAATCCCCGGGTTTCCCGCAGACCGATATGCATCCGGTGGTCGGCGTGACCTGGTTCGACGCGCTGCAGTACGTGGCCTGGCTGGGCGAGGCGACGGGCAAGCGCTACCGCCTGCCGAGCGAAGCCGAATGGGAATACGCCTGCCGCGCCGGCAGCAAGACCGCGTTCAATGTCGGCGACACGATCTCGACCCTGCAAGCCAACTTCGACGGCAGCTTCACCTATAACGGCGGCCCGCGCGGCGAGTTCCGGCACGGCACTACGCCGGTGGACCTGTTCGCGCCGAATGCCTGGGGCCTGCACGATATGCACGGCAACGTCTGGGAATGGGTGCAGGACGTGGTGCACGACAACTACGAAGGCGCCCCGATCGACGGCAGCGCCTGGGAACTGGGCGGCGACCAGGTGCGCCGCATCCTGCGCGGCGGCTCCTGGCTGTACAACCCGCGCTACCTGCGCTCGGCGCTGCGCAACGGCTTCTCGTCCGTGCTGTCGAACGATATCGTCGGCTTTCGGGTGGTGCGCGAATTGTAGCTCCGGTGTACAGTCGGGCATTGCCTTCTCGCCCAGGAGTCCGCCATGACCATCGCACACCTCTTCAAATCGCACGACAAGGACCTGGGCGGCGGCTTCACCGTGCGCCGCATCCTGCCGGCCGCGGCGCGCCAGTCGGTGGGTCCCTTCCTGTTCTTCGACCATATGGGGCCGGTGGAGGCCGAGCCCGGCGCGCGCCATGACGTGCGCCCGCACCCGCATATCGGCCTGGCTACCGTGACCTATCTGTTCGAGGGCGCGATCATGCACCGCGACAGCCTGGGCACCGAGCAGCGCATCGAGCCGGGCGCGATCAACTGGATGACGGCCGGCAGCGGCATCGTGCATTCCGAGCGCACGCCCGAAGACCTGCTCGAGCGCAAGCGCCGCACGCATGGGCTGCAACTGTGGGCCGCGCTGCCGCGCGAACACGAGGAAGCGCCGGCCGCGTTCAGCCACACGCCGGCCGACCGGATTCCCGAGGTGCAGCTCGACGGCGCCAGGGTGCGGGTGCTGGTCGGCACGGCGCTGGGCCGGACCTCGCCGGTGCCGACCTTCGCCGACACGTTGTATCTCGACGTGCACCTCGACGCCGGCGCCGCCATCGAGCTCGACCGCCTGCCGGATGAGGCCGCGCTGTACGCGCCGATCGGCGCCATCGAGATCGACGGCGAAGCGGTCGCCGCCAACACGATGGCCATGCTCGAGCCGGGCGCGGCGGTGCGGGTGAGTTCGCGCGAGGGCGCGCGCTTCGTCGTGATCGGCGGCGAGCCGCTGGACGGCAAGCGCTTCATCTTCTGGAATTTTGTCTCGACCAGCCGCGAGCGCATCGAGCAGGCGGCCCATGACTGGGAAGCGGACCGCTTCGTGGCGGTGCCCGGAGAAACGGAACGCATTCCGCTGCCGCCTTTGCCGGCGGCCTGGCGCCACGACTGACTTGCCGCGCGGCTAACTGGCGCGGGAGCGCCGCGGCCAGGCGTAAGCTGGCGTCACGCCGTTGTCTTGATGCGGTGGTCTTGATGTGGAGGTGATGCCATGAAGATACCCGAACACTTGCGGGCGCCTGTGATCGTGTTCGCCCTGCAGGCGGCGCTGCTGGCGGGCACGGCGCTGGTCTTCCTGATCCTGATTCCGCCGCACGGCTGAGCGCTCGTCCGCGAGGACGGCCGGTTCAGGCGTCGAGTGCGGCGCCAAGCGCGTGGTGGTGGCGTTCGCCGCCGCCACGGTGGCCGCCGTGCGCCTCGGGATAAGCCTGCGCCACGAAGCGCGCCGCGATGCCCGGGCCGGCCTGCTGCAGGCGGCCCAGCTGGGCCTGCGGCGCCAGCGGGGTCTCGCGTCCGCTGTCGCGGTCGCGCTGCCAGAAGCCGCCGTCGCGATGGAACAGCAGCGGCAGCGCGGCGGCGCGCGGCATGCTGGACCCCTGCTGGTGCCTGCTTGCAGACGGCAGGCAGTCCGGCGCCATCAGGTAGAAGCATTCGGCGCGTGCGCCGGCGTCGAGCCGGTGCAGCACCACCGCGTGCGCCATCAAGGCCGTCACCTCGAGCGTGACGATGCCCTTGATGCTGGCCGTCAGTTCGATCCGCATGCCGAGCCGCAGCTGCACCGGCATGTGCTTGCCGGGCCAGACGCCGTCCAGCAGCAGGCCGTAGCGCGACACGTCCTCGATCTCGAAGCCGTGGCGGCTGCGGCGGATGACGGCGTGCCGTCCCGACAGGCGGCGCGTCAGGCCGCCGAGATCGGCGCCGGTGTCGCCGTGGTGGGCCAGCAGCAGGTCGGCCTCGGGGGCGATGCTCTCGAAGCGGCCCAGCACGCACTCGTCGAGCGCGAACAGGCGCACGTGGCGCTGGGTGGCCGAGTCGGCCTCGGCGTGCACCAGGCAGGCCCTGGCGCCGGGGCAAGGATGCAGCGCCGCCTCGACCGGCATGTCGATCTCGATCAGGTCTTCGTCCCAGGCGATGGTCGACATGCCGAGGTCGATCTTGCCGCTGCCGCCGTCCAGGTCGAGCTGGGCGATCGAGGCGTTACGCGCGCTGACGTCGATGTCGATGCGTCCGCCGCCCGGCGCATGCACGCGGGCGATGCCGGCGTCGTCGGCCGTCACGCGCACGTTCTTGTGGGTGGCGAGGAAGGTCTGGTGGATCTCGCCCAGGCTCGCGTCCTGGCGCGGCACGAGGATGACGGGCGAGCAGGTCCAGGTGCGGTTCGACTCCGGCGCCTGGCGATGATGGCTGTGCAGCTCGATTTCGATGCGGTACTGGCCGTGTTCCAGGCCGCGCGAGGAAAACTCGAGGAACAGCGGGCGCCAGTCGCCGCGCGAGGTGCGCTGGAAGGCATAGCTTTCGCCGCCGTGCAGGCGCAGGGCCGAGCGCACCAGCATGCGCACTTCGGGCGCGCAATCCATCGGCATGCCGCGCAGCTCGAGGCGGATCGCCTGGCGCCCGCCGGCGGCGCGCGGGTCGAAACCGCTGATGTGCAGCTGCGGGCGTTGCGGGTTGGCCCGGGGGACGGTCGGCGCCGGCCCGATGTCGGTCGGGCGCCGGCTGCGCAGGGCGGTGATGGCGTCGAAACTCGACGGCAGGCCGACTGCCGGCGCAGCGGCCAGTGGCGCTGGCTGCGTGTCGACCTCGGGCTGGGCATGCCCGTGCGCGCACATGGCGTCGCCGGGCAGGACCCAGACGGTGCAGTGCGGATGCTCGGGATTGCGGCAGCGGTTCATGTCAGGGCGACAAGTTAAATAATGGTCGAAATCAATATTGCAAGCTTACGCTGTTTTTGAACCGTACGGCGCACCAAGTTCGTTGATTAACAACATTATTTTCTAAAAGCATTAGATCAGTTGGTGGCGTTGGTGGGGGCTTCCACCGGCAATACGGTTTCGTCCGCATGGCGGGCCAGCGGTCGCACGACCAGCGCGGTCAGATTGTCGGGCTGCAGGCCGGCAGGTGGATCGTTTGCCAACATGGCGAACAGGCGCTCGACCAGGGTGACCGCATCCGCGTCGCCCTGCATCAGCTTGGGCCAGCCGGCCACGAAACCGTCCGGCTGGGCGCACGACCAGAACCCATCGGTGGCCAGCAGGTAAGCCGCGCCGGGCCGCAGGGGCAGCGCGCGGCGGTCGGCCAGGTGGGCGAGCCAGCAGGGCAACATGTCCTGGGTCAGGGCGAACAGCGGATCGGACAGGCGGGTCGGGTCGGCGAAGGCATTGCCGAGGATGACCGCCTGGGCGATCTGCGGCGCATGGCGCCCGTGCACCTGGCGCCACCAGTCGGCTTCGTCGAGGCGCCCGGCGAGGGCGGCCACGGTGGCCGGCACGTGGTCGACGGTGAGGGGCGTGGCGTGCGCCGCGTCGAGCTCGTACAGGCGCGAGTCGCCCACGTGGTAGAGCAGCGGCGCGCCGTTGGCCCGCAGTTCGAGCAGGGTCAGCGTGGTGCCGGGCCGTCCGGCGCCGCCGGCGACCTGGGCGAAGCGCGCCTGCAGGCTGGCATGGATAGCGTCCAGGCGCTCGCTCAGTTCTGCCGGCGTGGCGCAGGCCGGCATCGCCAGCAAGGCCGCCGCCAGCGCCTCGGCCGCCTCGCGGCCATGGCCGTGCCCGCCCATGCCGTCCAGCACCGCCAGCCGGCCGTGCCCGGCCGGCCAGCCGTCCACGGTGAGGCAACAGGGCTGCTGGTCCTGCAGGCGGCAGGCGCGGCCGTCGAAATCGATGACGACGAAATTGTCCTGGTTCTCGGCGCGGGTGGACGGGCCGCAACCGACGCGGCTCGCGACCGCGACGTCGAAGCAGGGAGCGAAACGGAAATCGGCGAGCGTGACTGGCATTGGCAGGATGATCAGGATAATACCGCCACTTTACACGCTCGCGGGACGGATGAAAGCCACGATCAGATCGGATGTTTCCTGCCGCCCGTCAGCAAGACCAGGGCGTTGATGACCACGCAGGCGCCGGCGGCGGCGAACGCGGCGCGCACGCCCCAGGCGTCGGCGACCAGTCCCCACACCACGCTGCCGGCCGCATAGCCGCCGGACATCACGAACAGGTAGATCGACAGGGTGCGCGCGCGCACCTCGGGCGGGAAGGACAGCTGGGCCGCCGCGTTCAGGGTCGAGACGGTGGCGGACCACGCCATGCCGCCGCACACGATCAGGGGCGCCAGCAGGGCCAGCGAGCGGGTATGCGGCATGGCCAGCAGCATGGCGCCGTAGACCAGCAGCGCGCCGGCCAGCAGCCCGGTGCGGTCGACCCGGGCCCGCACCTGCGGCAGGAAGAAGGCCGCGGCCACCGCGCCGCCGCCCAGGCAGCCCATCAGGGTGCCATACACGCCGGCGCGCATGTGCAGCACGTCGCGCACGAACACCGGCAGCAGGCTGGCAAAGGCGATGGTGGCGAAGAAGACCGAACACACATTGCGCAGGATGCGGCGATAGCGCGGGCAGCCGAAGGCGGTGGCGAAGCCCAGGCGCAGGCGCGCGCCGAAGCCTTCGCGCGCGCGCGGCTGCGGTGCGCCCTCGCGCCACCAGTGCCAGTAGACCGCCAGCAGGCCGATGAAGGACACCGCGTTGGCCAGGAACAGGGCGCCCGGCCCGATCCAGCCGAACAGCAGGCCGCCCAGCGCCGGGCCGAGGATGGCGGACAGGTTGTACGACAGGTTGTTGAGCGTGGCGGCGGCTTCGACCTCGTCGGGCTCGACCAGGCCGGACAGCGCCGCCTGCCAGGCCGGCCAGATGAAGGCGGTGCCGATGCCGAGGCAAAAGGTGATCGCCAGCACCGGGCCGCTGGATACCTTGCCGCTCCAGACCAGCACGGCCATCGCGCCGGCGCACATGGCATTGAACAGGTTGCAGAAGAACAGGAACTTGGGCCGGTGCACGGCGTCGGCCAGCACCCCGGCGAGCAGCGCGAACAGGAACACCGGCACATAGGTGGCGGTCTGCACCAGCGAAGTGATCGAGGCCGACTGCGACAGCGAGGCCACCAGCCAGGCCGCGGCGAAAGTCTGGACCCAGGTGCCGAGGTTCGACACCAGGTTGGCGAGCCAGATGCGGCGGTAGCGGGCGTGGCGCAGCGGCTGCGTCAGGGGCACCTTGCGGCGTCTGGAAACCGTGCCGGCGGCAGGGGAAAACAAGGCGAAGAAGCTGGCTTTCGGCATGGTCGAACCATGGTAGGACGGGGCCGGCTTGCTCGTCAATGAAATTGCATTATGGAAAATCAACGCTGTGGTATGTTTACGCTCCACGCAACACTGTCAATACATTCCATGGACATCAGGCCGCTGGTCGACACCGATATTCCGCTGCTCGTTCCCGCCATCGCCGCCCAGCTGCGCGAGCTGGCGCTGGAATTCATCGTGCACGAATCGACACGCGAGGGCGCTGCGACTTTCCTGGCCGAGAACGACCAGATGGGCGTGCGTAAATTCCTGGCGCTGGGGCATGTCTACCACGTGGCGCTGGACGATGGACAACTCGCCGGCTTCATCGCGATCCGCGACAACAGCCATTTGTTCCACCTGTTCGTCGGCAAGCGCTGGCAGGGACGGGGCCTGGCGCGCAAGCTGTGGAACGTGGCGCGGGCGGCCGCGATCGCGCGCGGCGGCGACGGCAACTTCACGGTCAACTCGTCGAATCATGCGGTGCCGGCGTACGAGGCGTTCGGCTTCGTGCGGGTGGCGCCGACCCAGTGCGTCAAGGGCTTGTACTTCAATCCGATGCGGCTGGGGTGGGCGGACGACGGCCACGGTTGAGCGCTGGTCAGCGGTGTGCCCGCGACGCCAGGGCATGATGTACAGTGGCGGTCCGGGCCTGGGGCCCGGCCCGCCAGCGGCAATCGTCGACCGCCGGCCGGGCTTCAATACGCTATTTCATGACCATCGAGTTGATACTGGCCGCGGCCAGGAGTTTTCTGTTCGTCCTGGTGACGATGCTGCCGATCCTGAATCCGGCCGCCACCGCACCGATCTTCCTGAGCATGACCGAAGGCGCGTCGCCCGCGACCCGCGCGCTGCTGGCGCGCCGCATCGCGCGCAATATGTTCTGGCTGATGACGGGATCGATGCTGGTCGGCTCGTATGTGCTCGATTTCTTCGGCATCTCGCTGCCCATCGTGCGCGTCGGCGGTGGCCTGATTCTCGCCTCGGTGGCCTGGCGCCTGCTGGGAGCCACGCCTTCCACGCTGGACAGCCGGACCGCGCTGGCCGAGGCCTATACGCAAGACCATGCCTACCGCCAGGCCTTCTATCCGTTGACGTTTCCGATCAGCTGCGGCCCGGCATCGATCGCGGTGGCGATCACGGTGGGCGTCGCGCTGCACGACGTGCAGATCGTGTTCTCGCTGGCGCGCATGGGCGGCGCCTTGCTGGCGCTGGCGGTCATCGGCGTGCTGCTGTATCTCGCGTTCCGCTATGGCGAACACCTGCTGCGGCTGATCGGCGAAGCCGGCACCGCGGTGTTCCTGCGCCTGACCGCGTTCATCCTGCTGTGCCTTGGCGTGCAGATCGTCTGGGACGGCCTGCGCGAACTGCTGCTCGAGGTGATGTCGGTGCCGATGCACCTGGCGGCGGTCGGGGCATTCGCCGGCGCTGGATAGAATTGGTGAGCATGCGTGCTGGCTGGCTCGCTATACTGCTGGCCTATGTCCAGTATCTTTCCAGCGTACGCGCCGACGACCGGCACGCCCAATGATCGCCTCGCCGGCATCGGCGTCACCCTGGCGGTCCACCTGGTCCTGATCCTGGCCTGGCAGATGGCCGGCAAGTTGCCTTCGACGGCGCAGGAAGGGAGTGACGAGGCGATGCAGTGGGTATCTTTACCCGCGCTACCCACGCTGCCGCCTCGCGCCGAGCCGGCTGCGCCAGAACCGGTGAAGGAAGTGCTGCCTGCACCGGCGGCCGCTCCGACGCCGGCAGGTCGGAGCCTTCCCGCCCCGGTATCGTCGGCGTCGCCGGTCGAGGAGGCGCCATCGGCCGCTCCGGCGGCGGCGGACGAGCAGCCCGCCGCGCCGCCAGGCGCCGCGGAGATTCTCGCCAATGCGCGGCGCAGCGTTGGCGAGATCGACCGCGCCCTGCGCAAGGAAAACAAGCCCCTGATCGTCCTGCCGCCGGATAGCCCGCAGATCCGCATGCGCGAAGGCATGGAACACGCGCGCGCGATGGCGCCGCCGCGGCTGTGGGAAGCGCCCAAGGTCGAGGAACTGGTGAACAACACCGGCGACGGCGCGCGCCGCACGCGGGTGATCACCGGCAGGCGCACCTATTGCATCACCAACCGGGCGCCGACCACCAATGTGGAGATGATCGAGATGCACGGCCGCCAACGTTTCACCAATTGCCCCAGCGACGAAGAGCCGCCCAAGCAGCAGGTCTGGCGCACCGCGCGCGACTGATCAAGAACCGGTGACGCGGCCCTCGTCGGCCCGCCGCAGCCACAGGCTGCTGGCCCAGCCCTCGACCGCCTCGCCGTCGACCGTCGCCCGCACCTGCCACCAGTCGCCGTCGCGGCGCCCGGACGCTTCGACGCGCGCGCCCGCCGGCACCACCAGCAAGCGCTCGGCCCCGACGCCACCTGCCACGCGCAGGTTGAGCGCATCGTGCACGCGGTAGCGCGCGCCGGGGACCGGCACGTCGGTGCCTGAGACCTGCTGGGCCTGGGCCGCCCGCACCAGTTGCGGCGCAGGTGCGGGCGTCCCGAACATGGCCAGCAACAACGTCCCGCCGGCCGCGGTGCCGACGCCCAGCACGCCGAGCGCGCGCGCGTTCGGCCGCCGCCACCAGGCGCGCGGGGTCAGCCGGGCGCACAGGCACAGGGTCAGCGCCAACGCCAGCGCGTAGGCGGCCGCTTGAGTCCAGGTGACCATCGCGGTCCTCAGGCGTCGAAGCGCAGCACGTAGTGTCCGGCCACCAGGTGATGGCCGGGCGGGATCACATAAGGCTGCTCCTGGGTCGCCGCCTCGATCTGGGCCACCAGCGCCAGCTGCTCGTCCAGGTGGTACAGCGCCTGGGTGGGCGACAGGCGCGCGATGCGCAAGCCGTCGCTGGAAGCTTCCCAGCTGAAGGCGTTGCGCGACAGGCCGAGGCGGTCGGCGCTGGCGGCCGGGGCGCCGTCGCCCTGGCGCACGAATTGGGGCGTGTCGAGCACGCGCAGCGCGCCCAGCGACGGCATGCCGCGCCCGAAGGTCAGGCGCGTGCCCGACGCCGCCGGCTGCGACGGACCGTCCGGCAGCAGCAGCAGCGCGCTGTAGCGCTCGGCCAGTTGCTGCTGGACCGCCAGCAGGCGAATGCTGGCGTTGTCGAGCGGCGCGAATTGCGACGGCACGGCGATGCGCTGGCGCCCGGCCGGGGTGATCGCGTGCAGCTCGTCGGCGTCGTCGACCGCGAAGCGGATGACGCTGTCCTTGCCCGGCGCGCTGGGCAGCAACTGGGCGTTCAGGCCGACCTCGAGCGCCTGGGCGCCGGTCTCGCGGTAGCGGCTCAGGCGCGGCATGGCCAGCGCGGCCAGCGTGATGCGGTGGCGCGCGACCGGGGCGTAGGTGGCGTCGAGTTCCGTCGGCGGCGCCGGCCTGGCCACCAGGCTCGAAGCGGCCAGCGGCATCGCGGTCAGGTCCGCCGCCGGCGGCGTGGCGCTGCGCGACTTCCACACCGCCGGGCTGCGCTGCGGCTGCGCGCTCGGCATGACCGGCGCGGCGCTGGCGGCCGGCGCAGGCTGCGCTCGGGCGGCGGCGCCCGCGCCGGCGCGGCTGATCTTCAACAGCAGGCGCTGAGCGCTGGCGCCCTTGCCGCGCAGGACGTAGTAGCCGTTGGCGGCGTCGAAGCGGCATTCGAAACTGTCCTTCGGACGCACCTGCAGTTCGAGCGGGGCGCCCGGGCCGTCGTTCACCAGCAGCAGGCCGGCGTCAAGACCGAACGGCCAGCCGGGCGCCGCGAAGGTGGCGTTGGCGGCGTCCAGGCCGACCAGGGTCAGGCGCTGGTTCGGATAGATGGCGCACACCTGCTGCCAGATCGCGCTGTCGCGCGAGGCGGTCACCGTGTACTGGACCTGTTCTCCCGGGGCCGGCAGGTAGACGGCGTGGCCGAACTTGACCTGCACTTCGCCCGGATCGAGGTCGTCGCTGCCCAGCACGTGGTAGCGCACTTCGTCGCCGCCGAGCAGGTCGCCGAAATCCTTCTGGTGCAGGGCGGCCAGCGATTGCGCCAGGTCGCGCACGCGCGCGCCGCGGGTCAGGTGGCGGTCGTCGTCGACCTCGTCCTGCGGCAGCACCAGGGTCACGTGCGAGAAGCAGCGGGTGGCCGCGCGCCCGCGCTGCTCGCGCGGCGAGCGCTCGAGCAGGTCGCGCAGCAGCGGACGGCGCGAGAACAGCGCAAGGCCAGGCGCCTGCCACAGGGCGTCGGCGTTGAACACATCCTGGACCTTGCCTAGGACTTCGTGTTGGACATAGACCGGCATGATTGACTCTCCTCGTTGAATTGGGTGCTCGCCATGCCGAACGCTAGCAGGGGGCAGATGAAAAACAGCAGGTGCGAGCCGCCCGCGGACAGGAAGCTCATGGGCTGGCCCATGATCGGGAACATGGCGAGGTTGGTGCCCCACGACAGCAGCAGGTGGCCGGCGATGAAGGCCGCGCCACCGCACAGGGCGAAGCACTGGAAGCGGCCGATCCAGGCGCGCCGGAAGTCCTTGGCCTCATGCGAGCAACGCCAGGCGCCGGCGGCGGCGCGCAGCAGCGCCGCCAGGAACAGCGCCTGCAGGCTCCACAAGGCCAGCCCCGCCGCCAGGCCGTGGCGGTGCAGCAGGAACGACGGGGCGAAGTCGTCCTGGATGGCGGGAATCGCCAGCGCCTCGCCGGCCGCGCCGCCCAGCGCCGCCAGGCCGAGCAGCCCGTCGGCGCCCAGCCAGCCGCCCTCGACGATCGCACGGCTGCCTTGCAGCATCTGCTGGCCGGTATGCGGGTGGATGGTCGGCTCGCTCCAGACCTGGAAACGCTCCGGATAGAAGCCGAAGGCGCCGAGCAGCTCGCCGCCGGCGCGCATCGTCACGCCGCCCGCCGCCAGCAGGCTGGCGGCCACGAGGATCGAGGCCAGCGCGGCGCGCCGTCCGTGGCTGGCGCACCAGGCCAGCAGCATGGCGCCGCTCCACACGAGCAGCAGCAGCAGCGGAGAATAATCGTCGACGCGCACCAGGGCCGCCGCCAGCAGGAACATGAACAGCAGCACCGGCGCCGCCATGCGCAGCCAGAAGCGCCAGTCGCGCCGGCCGTGGGGCGCGCCGCCCGCGGCCAGCGCCAGGCAGTGCGCGCTCAGCGCGGCCAGGGCGAACTTGGCGAATTCGAAGGGCTGGATGTCGAACACGCCGGTCTCGCTGCCGAAGCACACCTGCAGCAGCAGGCCGCCCAGCGCGAGCGCGGCGAACGTCAGCAGCACGCGCTCGGTGACCGGGCGCGACACGGCGCCGCGCGCGAAACAGGACAGCAGCAGCAGGGCGCCCGGCAGGCCCAGGCCCAGCAGCGCGGTCGTGTTCTGGAAGTGGCGCAGCCAGGCGGTGTCGGCGGCGCCCAGGCCCATCTCGAGCTGCACCAGCAGGCCGGCGCCGAGCAGCAGCACGGCGCTGGAGGCCAGCAGCGAGGCGCGGCGTGGATACAGCAGGGTGAGCCAGAGCGTGGCCCAGGCCAGCAGCAGGGAGATGGCGGCGCCGGGGGCGGCGACGGTGTGCTGGGTGATCAGGAGCAGCATGGCGCCGGCGGCCAGCAGGCTGGCTGCGAGCGGGCGTGCGAGATCGGAACGCATGCTGCGCTGGCGCAGGGAGGGCGCGATGCACGCAAGTCCCATCAGCAGGACGAGGCCGGCGGCGGCCCAGGCCAGCGGCGGCGGCGCGGGCAGGGCGAGATGGTCGCGCCGCTCCCAGCGCCAGGCCACCGCGGCCGGCAACTGGCTGGAGGGGGCGGCCGATAATGCGACCTGGCGCGACGGCGCCAGGCGCAGGGTGGCGCCATCGTGCTCGAGCGTGAACAGGGTGCGGCCGACGGCGAAGGCATCCACGTCCGCCAGCGGCAGCTCGCGCTGGGCGGCATCGATCCAGCCGGCGCCGCTGGACACCAGCACCGGCTGGGCGCCGCGCGCCGACAGCGCGATGCGGCCGTCTTCCTGGCGCAGCAGCACGGCGTCGCCCGGCTCGATCGCGGCGGCGGCGATGCGGTTGCCGCAGTAGAGCAGGCCGCCGAGGCTCAATGGGCGGGCCAGGCTCGCGCCTTGCGGCAGCCAGCGGTTCCAGGCCGCCACCGCGCGCGCCGACAGGCCGGTGTCGGGACAGGCGGGCTGCGGCTGGCCGTCGCGCCGCACGCTGGCGCCGTCGTAGTCCCAGGTCTGTTCGCCGTCGTGCAGGGTGACGCCTCCGGCTTGCGCCGCGACCACCTCCAATCGCAGCGCGCCGGCCTGGATGCGCTGGCCGGCCGCGAGCGGCAGGTCGCTGCTGCGCTCGCGCGCTTCGCCACGGCGCAGCACGACCGCTTGCCGCGGTTCGGCGTTGCGCAGCAGCCAGGCGCCGTCATGGTCGCGCCGCAGCACCAGCTGGCGCGCGGCGGCGCGCGGCGCGCCCAGTTCCTGGCGGCCCAGCATGACCGATTCGCCCGGCGCGAGGCTCACCGCGATCGCGGATGGGGTCCAGGCGGCCGGTGCCTTGATCAGGGCCAGCAACTGCACGGCGCACAGCAGCGCGAGCAGGGTCCAGGCCACGCTGGCGCCGAGGAACGGGCGCTGTGGGCCGGACTTCATGCCGCGCTCCGCAGCGGTTCGGAATGCAGGGCGGAGATGGCGTCCGCCAGGGCGCGGCTGATGTCCAGCGCGTGGCGCGGACGGTCGGCGGGACGCTCGGCCACCAGCGCGCGCAGCAGCGCGAGGCCGGGCGCGGCGGCCGAGCCCAGGCGGCTGGCGAACAGCGCCGCTTCGTCCGGTTGCAGCACGGCCGGTCGTCCCTGGCGTTCGGCCAGCAGGCTGGCCGCCGCATCGCGCCCGTGCGCCTGCCAGGCCTGGCCGCAGGCGCTGCTGTAGCGCAGCAGGCGAGCGCAGACCAGGTAGTAGAGCAGGGCGCCGAGGGCGAAATAATCGGTGCGCGCCTCGGTGGCGTAGCCGTCGGCGTCGGGGAAGAACTGTTCCGGGGCTTGCCAGTTGGCGGTGCCGGCGTAGGTGTGGGCGCGCAGGTCGTCGAGGCGGCGGTTGGTGCCGAAATCGGCCAGCTTGACCGAATCGCTAGCCGCGTCGAGCAACAGGTTGCCGGGCTTGAGGTCGAGGTAGCGCCAGCCGCTGGCGTGGACCTTGGCCAGCGCCTGGTTGACCTGGCCGATCCAGGCCAGGGCGCGGGCGGGGGCGATCGTGCGGCCGAGCGCCATCTCGCGGGCCAGGTGGCCGGCCAGGTCGCCGTCGAGCAGCTCGAGCGCCATCGCCGGCATGCCGGCGTGTTCGCCGCTGTCGAGCAGGCGCACGATGTGGCGGCCGTCCCACGGCGCCAGGCCGCGCAGGAAGGCGATCTCGGTGCTGGCGCTGGCCAGCCAGCGCGCGCGCAGGCTCGAGGGCGCGCGCGCCATCTGTTCCAGGTTGACCAGCTTAAGGGCCACGGCGCCGTTGGCGTGCAGGCTGTCGGCGCGCCACACGACGCCATAGGCCGAGCCGGCCAGCGCCTCGCGCAAGCGGTACTGGCCGCCGGCCAGCGAAATGACGGTGCCTGCTTCGTACATGGTGTCCCCCGAACCTGGCGCATGGCGCCGATGCGTGGGACTAGCGGAGGGGAGACGAAAAAAAGCCGCGGGGTGCGCGGCTCATTGGATCGGCGTGGATCAGCGGCCGTGGCCGTGGTGGTGACCGCGACGGTCGTCGCGATCCCAGCGGTCATGGCGATCGTGGCGGTCATGGCGGTCCCAACCGCGGCCGCGGTGTTCGACGTAGACCGGGCGCGGTTGCACGTACACCGGACGCGGCTGGACGTAGACCGGACGCGATTCCACGTACACCGGGCGTGGTTGCACGTAGACCGGGCGCGGCTGCACGTACACCGGTTGCGACTGGTAGTAGCCGTTGTTATAGCCATTGTGGTGGCCATAATGACGGCGATCGTCGCGGGTGTTGATGGAGTTGCCCACCGCCGCGCCGATCACGCCGCCGGCGACGGCGCCGCCGGTGCCGCCGACCGTGTGGCCGACGACGGCGCCGAGCACCGCGCCAACGGCCGTGTTCGTACCACGATCACCGGCCATTGCCGCCGGCGATACCGCGACAGCGGCCAGCAGCACAGCACCAAGGGTTGTCGATTTCAACATGGTTTTTCCTCGTACCCTGGCGGAGATCGGGATGATGACTGCGACACCGGGTATGGACGTACTATATTCCCGGCGCACGATTGTGCCATTCGTTAATACAGTTTTTTACAACTGCATCTCAGCCGGTAACATTCTGCCTTGCAAGCAGCGTCTGGCGCCCCATCTAGGCACGACCACCCTCATTCGATCCCGCCATGCGCCCGAGCCGAAGCTTCGTCGTCGTCCTCTCCCTGCTGGTATTGTTGCTGGTCTATATCGGCATGCGCCTGCTGCCCGACCTCGGGCTGACGCTGGCCGGCAATGCCTTCGCCATCCTCCTGCTGGGCCTGGTCGGCGCGCTGGTGCCGGTCGGCCTGATGTCGTCCTCGCTGCGCCGGCGGCGCTGGTCGAACCTGGTCGCCTGGCTCGGCCTGCTGTCGATGGGCCTGTTCTCGTCGCTGCTGGTCGCCACCCTGCTGCGCGACCTGGTGTTGCTGGCGCTGCTGCCCTTCGGCGCGCTGACGCCGGCGGTTACCCACGGCAGCGCGCTGGCCGTGCCGCTGGTGGCGCTGGCCGTGACCGTGGTCGGCTACGTCAACGCGCGGCGGGTGGCGCGGGTGGTGAAGGTCGACGTGCCGATCCGGGACTTGCCGGCCGAACTGCACGGCTATGCCATCGCCCAGATCTCGGACATCCACGTCGGCCCGACGATCAAGCGGCCCTACCTGAACGCCATCGTCAACAAGGTCAACAAGCTGGGCGCCGACGCCATCGCCGTCACCGGCGACCTGGTCGATGGCAGCGTGCAGCGCCTGGCCATGCATACCGAACCGCTGGCGCGCTTGCAGGCGAGCGACGGCGTGTTCTTCGTCACCGGCAACCACGAGTATTATTCCGGCGCGCTGGAGTGGATCGCCGAGGTGCGGCGCCTGGGCCTGACGGTGCTCATGAACGAACACGTGGTGCGCCGGCGCGGCGGCGCCGCGCTGATGATCGCCGGCGTGGCCGACTATACCGCCCACCATTTCCACCCCGAGCACAAGAGCGATCCACAGCGCGCCGTCCATGGCGCGCCGCCCGAGGTGGGCGTGAAGGTGTTGCTGGCGCACCAGCCGCGCAGCGCGCCGGAGGCCGCCGCGGCCGGCTTCGACTTGCAATTGTCGGGCCATACCCACGGCGGCCAGTTTTTCCCATGGAACCTGTTCGTGCCGCTGCAGCAGCCTTTCGTCGCCGGACTCAACCGTGTGCGCGATATGTGGGTGTACACCAGCCGCGGCACCGGCTACTGGGGGCCGCCGAAGCGCTTCGGCGCGCCATCCGAGATCACGCTGGTGCGCCTGGTGCCGGCCTGAGGGCGGCGTGGCGCCCGCATTGTTTGCTTGTACGTACGGCAAAAAACAAGGGCGAAAAGTTGCCGGATGCGCTATCGTTTGAATCCTTTCGAACTAGCAAGGGTTTCCCCGCATGAAACGCAGCTTCCGTCTCTACCGCCTTCCCGTCATGGGCGTCATCGCCGCCGCACTGCTGAGCGTCCCGGCCCTGGCCGCCAGCCCCGGCAACGATCCCGCCGCCCTCGCCAAGATCCGCGACACGGCGATGAGCAGCGACTACGCCTGGCAACGCACCGAAGATATGACCGATCTGATCGGTCCGCGCCTGTCCGGTTCGCCCGGTGCGGCGGCGGCGGTGACCCAGGTGGCGGAAGCGATGCGCAAGCTCGGCGCCAAGGTGACTTTGCAGCCAGTAAAGGTGCCGCACTGGGTGCGCGGCATCGAGACGGGCGAACTGGTCGAGTACACGGGGCGTCCGCAGGGCGTGACCCAGCGTGTCGTGCTGGCCGCACTGGGCGGTTCCGGCGCGACCCCGGCCGCGGGCCTGGTGGCGCCGGTGCTGGTGCTCAAGAGTTTCGATGAACTCAAGAGCCGCGCCGCCGAAGTGAAGGGCAAGATCGTCCTGTTCGACGTGGCCTTCGACCAGCACATGGCCGATCGCGGCCTGGCCGGCCACGCCTATGGCCAGGGTTCGGCCTACCGCCGCAACGGCCCGCGCATGGCGGCCGAGCTCGGCGCTGTCGGCGCGCTGGTGCGGTCGGTCGGCGGCGCCGCCTATCGCCTGCCGCATACGGGTTCGTCGGGCCTGCTCGAGAACGCGCGCATCCCGGCCGCCGCCGTCACGGCGGAAGACGCGATGCTGATGGCGCGCCTGGCCAAGCGCGGCCCGCTGAGCATGAAGCTGGTGCTGACCCCGCAAAACCTGCCGGACGCTGACAGCTTCAACGTGATCGCCGACTTGCCGGGCACCGAGAAACCGGACGAAATCGTGATCGTCTCGGGCCACCTCGATTCCTGGGACCTGTCGCCGGGCGCGCACGACGATGCCGCGGCCGTCGCCAGCGCGATGGCCGTATTCGACGTGCTCAAGAAGCTCGACTACCGTCCGCGCCGCACCATCCGCTTCGTCGCCTGGATGAACGAAGAGAACGGCCAGCGCGGGGCGAGCACCTACCTCGCCGCCGAACAGGCGAACGCGGGCAAGCACTTCGGCGCGATCGAGAGCGACAACGGCGTCGGCCGCCCCTTCGGCCTGCGCGCCAGCGTGATGCCGCAGTCGGTCAAGCTGTTCGCGCCGCTGCAGACGGCGTTGCAGCCGATCGGCGCCAACGTGTTCCAGCGCCAGGACGTGCTGGCCACCGGCGACCTGGCCGGTCTGGAACGCGCAGGCGTGCCGAGCTTCGCGCCGATCGTCGACACCTCGAGCTATTTCGACTATCACCACACGCCGGCCGACACCCTGGACAAGGTCGATCCCGACATCCTGCGCCGTCACGTGGCGCTGATGACCGCCACCGCGTGGTACCTGGCAAACATGGAGCAGGACATCGGCCGCTCCAGCGTGCCGAAGCCCTGACCCCGTGTGCCCGCGCTGCCGGCTCAGGCCGCTGTGCTGATGCGGCGTATCGCGCGCGCATGGCCGCGGTAGGGCCGGCCATAGATGGTCTGGATGCCGCTTGCGAAATTCTGGCCCCAGACCAGCTGCGCGCGGGTGGCGTGCGGCTCGCTCGACCAGTACCAGTTGCGCTCGAACGATTCGCGCAGGTTCGCGAACAGCAGCGCCAGTTCGCGCCGCGTCGGCAGCGCCCCCCCGTGGCCGCTGGCCCAGTCCACGGCCGTGGGCCAGCTGACGTCGGAGGAGTCGCCTGGCAGCAGGACCAGGTGGTAGTCGGGTTCTTCCTTGCCCAAGATCAGACCGGCATATTCCTCTCCGTCTTGCAGCATGCCCCGGATTTGCATGTATTCGCCCATTGAAATCTCCTCGCGTTAAGTAGCCGTGGGATAAGACTGCTGAGCGCGACTTTTGGTTTCGTGCCGGGTTCGATCTAGATCATGGGAGTGTTTAATTTCTAAAAGGATGAGTCTCGTGGGGATTTGATATCACGTGGAAAAATTTCTTGGAGGGACTTGAACTAAGGAAGTTAGCTGTTTAGTGCCGTGCGATCATATTCCTCGTCGTAGCTGGCCTTTATTCCGAGCAAAGGCTATGCTGAACGAGTTGATTGCTGGGTTCAGCAATCC
>NZ_JBNDIK010000035.1:0-66374 GCF_050434365.1 Massilia sp. UYP32 | reverse complement strand
GGCGGAACGGGGCAGCGCCGGGCAGCTGCTGAAGTGGAAATGGACACAGCTTAAACTAGCCGGCTGAGTGTCTTGACTGATGGGTCCACTTTAGTCTTCGGTCGAATCGTCCACGCCGACAGAAGCCGTCAACTGCGCATGGCCGCCATCGTTCTTCACCTGCAGCCGCGAGTTCGACAGTACGCCGAGCCCCGACTCGAACACCTGTCCGGCCACTTGCAGGGTCTGGCCATACGGCGTCGTATCCGCCTGCGCGCCGCCCCAGCCCGCATACTGGGGACGCGAACCGCCGGAGCGGGTGCTCGACCATGGGTCGATCATGCGGTGGACGGTCGGATCGAGTTGCGGTTGACGGGCGCCGTCGACGGCGACGTTGATCGAGCCGGGGATTTCCGACAGATAGACGCCGTTTTCCAGTTGCCGCTTGCCGGTCGCCTCGAACACGAGCGTCTCGTGCGGCGCCAGCGTGAAGGCCTTCTCGCCGGTGAAGGTCGTGCTCTCCTTCGACCACAGGTCGCGCAGCAGGACCGGTGCGCTGCCCGAGAGTTTCAGGTGACTTGCCAGCAGGGTCACCGGCGCCGGCGCGGCGCCGCGGTTGAACAGCGCCACCGCCTTGCGCTCACCAGTGCCCAGCGTCTTGACGATGATCTGCGCATCGTCGGAGTCATAGGCGATTACGCCCTGGTGGCCCGCCTTGTCCTGGTTCAAGGCGACCACGTCCGCGTTGCCCAGCACCTCGAGGAAGGATGCGGGGCCGTTGCGCAGGTCATAGCTGACCAGCAGCGGCGCATTGATCATCGCCCACAAGGAGAAATGCGAACGCACTTC
Source organism: Massilia sp. UYP32 (assembly GCF_050434365.1). Taxonomy (NCBI): domain Bacteria; kingdom Pseudomonadati; phylum Pseudomonadota; class Betaproteobacteria; order Burkholderiales; family Oxalobacteraceae; genus Massilia; species Massilia sp. UYP32. The sequence goes on along the minus strand of NZ_JBNDIK010000035.1, from coordinate 65,546 downwards.
GACCGGGTTGGCGGCATCGAATGCGCCGTGGCCGATGTGCAGGATGTCGGGATCGTTCCAGTGGCCGGGGCCGGCGTACAGCGCGCGTTTCGCCGCGCTGTCGAAGTTGTGCAGCATGCTGGTCCAGCTGGGCGTGATGTCGGCGCTGGTGCGCCACAGGTTGCCGACATCCTTGCCCCAGGTGCGCACGTTCGCCATGCCCCAGGCGCAGATCGACAGCACATAATCGTTGTTCGGCCGCGCCTCCTTGAGGGCGGCTGCGACGTCTTCGTAGCGGGCGCGCACCGCCTTGACGTCGGTGCGGTTGATCGAGCCGCGTTCGATCAGGGGCGGCGCCGCGCGGTAGTCCTGTTTCTTTACCAGGTCCGAACCCGGCAAGAAGTCGGCCAGCCCGCAGGCGTCGATCTTGATGTAGTCGAAGCCCCATTCCTTGAAATACAGGTTGATGTCCTGCGTGACGTGGCCTTCCAGTCCCACCTCGCGCTCGGCGGTCGTGCCCTGCGGCAGGTTGGGCGAATGCAGGTCATAGGCTTGCGAACAGGCATTGCGGCCGATGTCGGTGTAGATGCCGGCCTTCAGTCCCATCGCATGCAGCTTGTCGGTGAATGGCTTGAAGCTGGTGCCGGCAGGTCCACCGGTGGCTGCCGAGGGAAAGATATTGGTGCGGATCTGCAGCCGGCCATCGCCGGTGCGGCGCTTCAGCCACCAGCCGTCATCGATGTTGACGTGCTGGTAGCCGAGCCTGGCGAGGCCGCTGTCGACCAGCGTTTGCGCGGCGCCGAGCACCTTGCCTTCGTCGACTTCGGTGCGAAACGCGTTCCAGCTGCTCCAGCCCATCGGCGGCGTGCTGGCGCTGCCGCTGGTGGCGCCTTCCCAGCGGCCCGCCGGGGCCAATGGATCGCCGGGGGAGCTGGCATGCGCCGGCGTGAACAACAAGGTGAGCGTGGCAGCCAGGCTTCCACAAACGATTTTCCATGCCATGGGTTGGCCTGCTCTGGTCCAGCGTTTTTGCATGCACATCTCCTGCTCGTGTCGAAGGCGGGGCAGGGCACATCCTGCCCCGTGCCGCATCAGAATTTCAGGCTCGCGCCCAGGGTGATGGAGCGGCCGTAGCGGTAATAGCCGTTGGGCAGGCTGACGATGCCGTTGGTCAGCTTGGGCGCCTGTTCCGCATCGGTGAGGTTGTTGCCTTCGATGCTGATGCGTAGCGACTTGTTCACCTCGTAGGCGATCTGGGCGGTCACCCACGTCATCGAGTTGGCCATCTCGTTGAAGCCGGAACCGATCACATTGGTGGCGGTGACGAAGGAATCGGTGTAGTCGGCCGTGGTGCTCATGCTCCACGGGCCGCGCTCGTACAGGATGCCGAACGAGGCGGTGGCCGGTGCGATGCCTTCGAGCGGGCGCTCTTCGCCGCCTACCCAGCTCTTCGACAGGTTGCGCGTGTATTGCGCACGCACGCCGAAGCCGTTGTCGAACAGGTGCTGCAGGCCGATCTCCATGCCGCGCGCCTTGGCGCTGTCGCCGTTGATGGGGCGCTGCACGTTGAACAGGCGCCCGCCGGGCGCGCCGATGTCCTGGCCCGTCAGCCAGAGGTTGGTGATCTGGTTCTTGATGTTCTTCTGGTAGACGGCGAAGGTCAGCGCGGAGCTTTTGGCGTAATACCATTCCAGCGACACGTCGGCCTGGCGCGCCGTGTACGGCTTCAGGTCGGCATTGCCGCCGTAGATCTGCGTGAAGTCGCCCCACGAGATGCTGGCGGTGGTGCTGGACGGCGCCAGCTTGTCGACCGAAGGACGCGCCATCGTCTTGGCGGCGCCGAGGCGCAGCTGCAGATTGTCGGTGAGCGAATAGGTGAAGTTACCCGACGGCAGGGCGAAGGTGTAGCTGGCGTCCTGGCGCACGACCGACGGATCGGCGTAGACGGCGGTGAAGTTGAACGCGCCGTTCTGGATGATGTCGTTGATCTTCGCGTCCCAGGCCTGGGCGCCGGTCCTGGTGCGCACGAGGCGCACGCCGACGTCCGCGAACCAGCGTTCGCCGGACATGTCCGCCTGCACGAAGGCGGTCGAGGTCTTTTCTTCCACGCGATAGCTTTCCAGCGGGTTGAAGGCGGGCGCCGACAGGGTCGAGCTGTAGACGCCGCCGCCCGGGCGGGGCTGGCCGTCGAGGCCGGCCAGCGCCTGCGCGTAGCTGTTGACGTCGAAACCGAGGAAGCTGCGCGGGAAGTTGCCGCTCACGCCAGACAGGAAGCCGCCCGGGCTCAAGGTCTGGTTGATGACGTTGCCGCCGAGGGACCCCACGTTGACCGCGTTCTCGCCGGAGTAGTGATCCTGGCCCGCATTGAAGGCGTTGTTGATCATGTCGCGCGACTTCTTGCGGTTGGTCTGGCTCAGGCCGAACTTCAGGTTGTCGATGTTAAAGCGGGCCACCTTCCAGTCGGCGTCCAGCGTCGCGCCGCCGATGCGGTCGTCGATATTGTCGCCCGTGCGGCTGTAGAAGTGGGTGTTGAAATCGCTGGCGCTGAACAGGCCCTGGGCCAGGCCGGTCTGCAGGTCGCGGCCATCGGCCAGCGTGGTCGTCACGTCGGGCACGGCGGCGCCGGTGAGCCGGATGCGCGTGGTATTGGGCTGGTTCATGCGCAGCACGACATAGCTGTCGTTGCCGCCGGAGTCGCGCTTCGACGTCGACAGGTAGACGTCGCCGGCCACCTTCAAGGCCGGCGACACCTTCCATTCCGCCCTGGTGCCGACCATCGCGGTGTCGACCACCCGGTATTCGGTCTTGTTCAGGACCTCCGGGTTGAGGCGCAGCTCGGGGTCGGTGCTGTCCAGGGTCAGGTCGGTCACCACGCCGTTGGAGACCTTCATGTCGGACCAGCGGCCCGGCGCGAACAAAGGGTAGTACGACAGCTGGTAGCCGACCTGCGGCGAGTCGAGCCGGGTCTTGAAGCCGTCAAAGACGACTTTCACGTCATTGGTGGGCCGCCACTCCACCTTGCCCGACAGCGCCAGGCGTTCTTTCTTCTCCATGATGGAGCCGAAGCGGAACTGGCCCGGCCCGATCAGGCCCTCTTCGTCGGGGTCGAGCATGCCGTTGCCGTTGGGGTCGATGGCGCCGCCCCAGGCGTTGCCTCCCTCCCAGAACTGGCTCGGGTCGCTCGGGATGGCGTTGCGCGTCCAGCCGCCGTCGTTGCCGGCCGTGTCGGTGCGCACGTCGCGCTTGGCATACACGAGGCCGAGCAGCACGCCGACCTTGTTGTCGAAGGTGTTGCTGTAGGTGCCCGACAGCTTCTTGCCGTTCAGGCTGCTCATATCGTTGTGGTCGCCTTCCAGGCGCAGCAGGCCGCGCTGGCCCTTCTGGTCGAATGGGCTGGCCGAGCGCAGGTTGACGAGGCCGCCGATGGCGCCTTCGATCAGCTGCGCCTGGGTCGACTTGACGACGTCGGCGCCGCTGATGACGTCGGCCGGCAGCACGTCGTAGGCGAAGTAGCGGCCCGCGCTGTCGGTGCCCAGCAGGCGGCCGTTGAAGGTGGTGATCGTGTAGTCGGGGCCGAGGCCGCGGATGCTGACCTTCTGGCCTTCGCCGCCGGCGGTGCGCGAGATCGAGACGCCGGTGATGTGGCTGAGCGAGTCGGCCACGTTGTTGTCGGGGAAGCGTCCGAGCTCGGTCGCGCTGATGCTGTCCTGCACGACAGCCGAGTTGCGCTTGAGCGCCAGCGACTGTTGCAGGCTGGCGCGGGTGCCGGTCACGACGACCTGCTCGACCTTGTCGGCGTCGAGCGGGGCGGCATCCGACTGGGCGCGGGCAGGCGCCGCGAGGGTGGCCAGGGCGAGCAGGCAGGCAGAAGTGAGCGGATTCAGCGCAAAGCGGGCATGGCTGTCGGCGTGAGAACGGCATTGCAGATGAGAACTCATTAAACGCTTCCTTTTTTATAGGTTTGTTGGAGCAGCACGGGCGATGCCGGGCACACGGGAAGGCTGTCCGGTTGCGGTCACTACCTGTCTCGGCCGGCAGGCGGACGAGTTGTCGCGGGTTGATTCGTTCTTTCGTTTGGTTTCGTATGGATTTCGCTTTGCTATACGGGTTTCGCTTCCGGAGGTATCGAAAGCGCACCGTGGTGCGCAATCCGTATAACGTTATTTAGTCTATAGCGAAATCCTGAGCGTGACAAAGCATCTTTCGATCTTTTTCGAATCACTTGTTGTATCTGTGTTAAATCGGGATTTAGCTTTCGATTCGAAAGCGGGCGGTCCGGGGGGCGGCCGCGGGTGCGCGGGTCAGCGCTTGCGCAGCATTCCCGCCAGCGCCTGCGCTTCCAGCGGTCGCGCGCACAGGTAGCCCTGGTAGGCCTGGCATCCGTTCGCGAACAGGAAGTCGCGCTGGTCCTCGGTTTCCACGCCTTCGGCCAGCACCTTCAGGCCAAGGCTGGCCCCCAGGGCGATGATGGTGCGCGCGATCACCGCGTCGTTCGGATTCGTGGTCAGGTCGAGCACGAAGGAACGGTCGATCTTGAGCATGTCGAGCGGCAGCCGCTTGAGGTAGGCCAGCGACGAATAGCCGGTGCCGAAATCGTCGATCGCAAAGGTCAGGCCGTGGGCCTTGAGGGCATTGATCTTGCTGATCGCGTCTTCGATGTCGTCCAGCAGCGAGCCTTCGGTGATCTCGAGCTTGAGCTTGCGCGGATCGGCGCCGCTCGGGCCGAGGCAGCCGAGCACCTGGGCCACGAAGGCCGGATGGTGCAGCTGGCGCGCGCTGACGTTGACGGAGATTTCCAGGTGCGCGGTTTCCTCCTGTCCGGCCCAGTCGGACAATTGGCGGCAGGCGCGTTCGAGCACCCAATGGCCGAGTGGGAGGGCCAGCCCGGTCTCTTCGGCGAGCGGGATGAATTCGACCGGCGAGACCGTGCCCCGCTTGGGGTGACGCCAGCGCACCAGGGCTTCGACGCCGACGATGCGGCCGTCGCGCTCGACCTGCGGCTGGTAGTGCAGGAAGAACGCATGGTCGCGCAATCCCGCGCGCAGGTCGTTTTCGAGCGTCAGGCGCGCCGCGGCGGCGGCTTGGAGGGAAGGATCGAAGAAGCGGACGGTGCCGCGTCCGGCCGCCTTGGCCCGGTACATCGCCAGGTCGGCGCGCCTGAGCAGGTCGCCGGCATCGACGGCGTCGTCGGAAAAAACGGTGATGCCGATGCTGGCGCCGAGCTGCAGCCAATAGCCGTCCAGCTGGACCGGCTGGTTCAGCAGGTAGTTGATGCGTTCGCCTTCATGCTTCGCCTGGGCGCACGCCTGCTCCTTGTCGGCAGGCAGATTTTCCAGCAGCACGCCGAACTCGTCGCCGCCGAAGCGGGCGGCGACGACGTCGCTGGGAAGGCCGGCGACCAGCCGTATCGCCAGCTGCTGCAGCAAGCGGTCGCCGACGGCGTGGCCGAGCGTCTCGTTGAGCGTCTTGAAATTGTCGAGATCGATCAACAGCAGCGCCCTGCGCCGCGCATCGCCGCCTGTGTCGCTGCGCGCGGCGGCCAGGGCAGCCTCCAGGCGCTCGGTCAGGAATGCGCGGTTCGGTAGTTGGGTAAGCGTATCGTGGAAGGCAAGGTAGCGGATGTGGAGGTCGGACGCATGCCGTTCGGATACGTCGATCACGGCGCCCACCACGCGCAAGGCCGTGCCGTCGCCGTCGCGCAGGATCTGCGCCCGGTCGTGCACGTGGGCCACGCTGCCGTCCTTGCGGATGAAGCGGTAGTCGTCGCTCCAGTGGAGGTCGCTGCCGCCATGGAGCGCATGGTCGAAGCGCGCGATCACGCGCTGGCGGTCGTCAGGATGGATGCGGTCCATCCACAGGGAGAGCGAAGCCTGGAATTCATCCGGCGCGTAGCCGAACAGCTCATGCAGGCTGGCGCCGAACCACAGGGTATCGGTGCGCACGTCGAGATCCCAGATCGCGTCGCTGGTGACGCGGGCGACAATGCGAAACCGTTCCTCGCTGCGGCGCAGCGCATCCTCGGTCAGTTTCTGGAGCGTGATGTCGCGCATATAGACTGCCAGCCCGGTATCGGACGGATAGGCGCGCACTTCGCAATGCAGCTGGAGCGTGGCGTGGAAGTCGTCGAAGGCGACCGTGCAGCGCTCGCGCATGGCGCGCCGCAGTTCTTCCCGTGCCGGCGGCGCGCCCAGCTCGGGAAACTCATCCCACAATACCTTGCCCAGCAACCCGGCGCGCGGCCGCCCGAACAGTTGCTCGGCTTCGCTGTTGAGGTAGGTGAAGCGCCATTCGCGGTCGACCGTGTAGAAGATATCGGTGATGCTCTCGAGCGTGGCGCACAGGCGCCGCGCCAGGCGCACGTTGGCCTGCTCGGCCGTGTGCCGTTCGGTCACGTCCTGCACCGAGCCGTAGTAGGCCGGTTCGCCGTCTCTCCCGTGCATCAGGTCGCCGCGCGCATGCACATGGCGCACCGCGCCGTCCGGCCATACCACGCGGTGTTCCAGGTCGAGCGGCGTGCCGTGTTCCAGAGCGTGCGCGACCTCGACCTCGACGGTCTGCTGGTCGTCGGGATGCACGCGCGCGAACAGTGTCGCGAAGTCGGGATCGGGCGCGCCGGCGCAGATGCCGAACAGGGTGCGCAGTTCATCCGAGACATACAGGCGGCGGTCCCGCACGCGCATCTCCCACAGGCCGACCTGGGCCACGCGCTGGAGAAAGTCGAACCGGTCTCCCAGCGTCGAACGTGGTGCCAGGGCGGGTCTGGTTGTCGGAGGAGGCATGGCGCAGCAGTCCGGGGCGTTGCGAACGCGACTGCGGGAAGCCTGGCGATATCGAGGGCAAGATCGGGCGCGGCGTCGAAGGCGGCGCGTGCGCGTGCGGCAGTCGAAAAGACACCTCCTTGTATCATCCCCGGCCATGCCGTGCAAGCGACGCTTCGATTTCCGGGCGCCGGAACGGCGAGGCCCCGCGCGCACGGTCGCCAGTGCCGCTTGTTGTAAGATTTGCATGTACATTTGTACGAATCTTCATTGCTGGGTTACAATACGCTTTTCTGCCGCCAGTCATGGCCAGGCATTCATCAATGTTTCCCCCCAATCGATGCGGCGCCGGGCGCGCGTGCAGGCATGGGGCGCGTTGAGCAGCGTTCGAGATCGCTGTCTTGTCCGGATCGACCCCATGCGCCAGGCAGGGCGCCCTGTGCGGCGTCGTCGCCGTGAAAGGCGACCCTGGTCCTGTATTCTCTGAACGATGACGTCATCGGCCTGGCCGTGGCGCTCATCGGGGGCAATCGCAGGCCGCTTCGACCTCGGGAACTTACGTCGCGCGTCATATGTCGCCGATATCAAGCTCTGCTGCGCCGTCAATAGGCCGTAGGCCCGGGATTCCTCGTCCATTGCGCCACCGCCGGCCCGACGCCGGCCGTTGGGCGCCGATCATCACTCAGGAAACCTACGTGAATTTGCACTACACCATTACCCCGCAAGACCTCGATTCGCCAATGGCGGCATTTGCCGCGCGCATGAAAACGAAGACGGCGACCGGCCTGTGCGCCGCCCTGGCCGGCATCGCGGTCCTCGCGTCCGGCCATGCGCATGCCCAGGAGGGCGCCACGGAAATCGCGAGCGCGCAGGAAACGACGAAGTCGCCGCTGACGATCGGCGGCGCGATCCGCTTCAATTACGGCCACAAGAGCTGGGACGACGAGCGCCGCAGCGGTTTTGTCGGCCTCGACACGGCGCGCCTGGACGTCAACTACGATGACGGCCGGATGATCGGCTCGGCCCAGTACCGCTACAACCGCTACCCCAAGGGGCAGGGCGACTACTGGCAGCATTTCCTGCGCCATGCCTGGGGCGGCGTGCGCTTCGACGACAAGAGCGAACTGCACGTCGGCCTGGACAGCAATCCCTTCGGCCTCCTGCCGTTCGCCTCGAACAACTTCTACGAGTCGATCGCCTTCTACGCCGGCTTCGAAGACAAGTACGACCTCGGCGTGAAATACATCAGCCGTCCCGGTCCGGTCGAATGGCAGCTGGCCTTCTTCCCGCGCGATGGCGGTTCCTACGGCGGCGGCAGCAATACGGCCGGCGCCTCGAACCGGTATTCCTACAATATCGTCAAGGATGACGACGAGCAAGGCTACGGCACCGGCCAGACCGACAGCGAGCGCAACACCCTGGTCGGACGCGTGGTATGGAACCTGGGGCCGGAGGGCCGCCACGAGTTCGGCTTTTCCGGCCTGACCGGCGAGATCGACAACGGCCGCGGAACTGACACCCGCCGGTACGCCGGGGCGGTCCACTATCGCGGCAACTATGGCCGCGTCAACGTGATGCTGCAATCGATGCGCTACCGCTACCGCACCGCGCACGGCCCCGAACAGACGTATGGCGGACTGGACCCGAACAGCTTCGTCCTGGTCGGCGGCTTCGGTTATCCATTCCCCGTCGCCTCCGCGGGCGACATCCATATCGCCAACGTCAGCTACGACATCCCCGGCAGGATCGGCCCGTTCAGCCAGTTCAAGGTCTACAACGACTACAGCGTGCTGAAAAAGCGCAGTGGCGCCTACCGCGACTCGGTGCAGAACGTGACCGGGATGAGCTTCGCGGCAGGGAAGTGGTCGTTCTATGCCGACCTGATGATCGGCAAGCACCACCCTTACATCTCGCCCGATCTCGGCGGCCTGGCCGCGACCTCGTCCGAGCATCAGGGCTTCACGCGCCGAATCAACCTGCAGGCTGGCTATTATTTCTAACGCCATCGGCTGAGGGTGACCCACGGCGCGACCCGCGCGGCATCCAGTCGTTGTGAGCATTAATGCAAATGAGTATAATTCTCATTTGCATCTACTGAACTCACACTGACTGGACCCGCTCATGACCAAGCTGCGCCGCTCGCCTTCCATCCTGACCACCCGCCAACCGACCCTGTCGCTGCTGTCCAGGCGCGCCTGGGGCGCCGCGTTCGCGGCGGCGCCCGTCGCCCTGCTGGCCGGCGCCGTGCACGCCCAGGACAGCGGGGCGCCGCAGATCGAGCAGGTGCTGGTGACCGGCGCCCGCACGCTCGACGAGGCGCCGTACATGAACGGCGGGGTGGCGCGTCGCGGCGGCCTCGGCGTGCTGGGCGCGGGCGACATCATGGACACGCCGTTCAGCACCACCAACTACACCTCGCAGCTGCTGGAAGACCAGCAGGCGCGCACGCTGGCCGACGCGGTCGTCAACGAAGCCTCGGTGCGCGTGCAGACCTCGACCTCGGGCTTCAGCGAAGACTTCCAGATCCGCGGTTTCAGCGTGGCCAGCGGCGACGTCGGCGTGAACGGCCTGTACGGGCTCAGTTCCGGCAACCGCATGCCGGCCGCGATGATGGAACGCGTCGAAGTGCTGAAAGGCCCGGGCACGCTCATGTATGGCATCAGCCCTGGCGGCAGCATCGGCGGCAACATCAATATCGTCACCAAGCGCGCGGGCGACGCGCCGCTGACCCGCGTCACCGGCACTTTCGAGAGCAAGTCGATCTTCGGCGCCCACGTGGACGTCGGCCGCCGCTTCGGCGACGCCGGCGAATGGGGCGTGCGCTTCAATGGCGTCTACCGCAAGGGCGACAACACGCTCGACGCCAGCCAGACCGAATTCGGCCTGGCCGCGCTGGCGCTCGACTACCGTTCCTCGACGCTGCGCTGGGTGGTCGACGCCTATGCCCAGCGCGAGGACACCGACGGCTTTCGCGGCCAGTCCAGCTTCCGGCCCAACGTGACGCGCATTCCGGCCGCGCCGTCGGGCCGGCGCGCGATGTATCCGGGCGTCGAACTCACGATGCGCGATTCGACCGTCTCGTCGCGGATCGAATACGACCTCGCCCCGAACCTGATGCTGTACGCCGCCGCCGGCTACCACTACGGCGCCAGCGAGCAGGACTTTCCATCCGCGCGCGGCCAGGATGCGATCGACATGGCGGGCAATCTGCGCATCAGCAACGCCTGGTACGATGCCGCCACCCGCAACAAGACCGCCGAGGTGGGCGCCCGCGCCACCGTCGAAGGGCTGGGCGTGAAGCACCTGTTCACCGTCTCGGCCTCGCGCCTGGAGCAGGAAACCGGCAGCTTCTACTTGTCGGCGCCGGCCGCCACGGCGGTGAATTCGAACATCTATCATCCGGTTGCGCTGCCGGTCATGCGCGGCGAACGCCAGTCGCCCACCAAGACCTCGGGCACCGAGCTGTCCAGCGTCGCGCTCACCGATACCTTGTCCTTCCTCGACGACCGCCTGCTCGTGACCGGCGGCGTGCGCAAGCAGAAGGTGGTCGCCAGGAACTTCACGCCGGCCGGCGTCGGCACCACCTCGTACGACGAGAGCGCGACCTCGTCGCTGGTCGGCATCGTCGTCAAGCCCATGGCCAACGTGTCGGTGTACGGCAACTTCACCTCGGGGCTGACCCGCGGCAGCACGGCGCCGCTCGGCACGGCGAACGTGGGCGAGGTGTTCGCTCCGTATAAATCGAAGCAGTACGAGGCCGGCGTGAAGCTCGAGCAGGGCAAGCTCCTGAGCGGCATCTCCGTGTTCCAGATCGATCGTCCGAACGCCGTCACCGATCCGGTCACCACGATCTACAGCATGGACGGCAACCAGCGTAACCGCGGCCTGGAACTGTCGGTCATGGGCGAGGTCGTGCGCAACCTGCGCCTGATGGCCAGCGCGACCTTCTATGACGCCGAACTGCAGAAAACCGCGGGCGGCGTAAACGAGGGCAACGACGCCAACGGCGTGCCGAAGCGCGCCCTCAGCGCCGGCCTCGACTGGGATCTGGACGGGGTGCCGGGCCTGAGCTTCAATGCCCGCGCCATCCATACCTCGGACATCCCGTTCAATGCCGCCAACACGCTGCACCTGCCGTCGTGGACCCGCTTCGATATCGGCGCGCGCTATCGCACCAGCGTGATGGGCAAGCCGGCCATCCTGCGCGCCAGCGTCGAGAACGTCGCCGACAAGGCGTACTGGCTGGCCAACGGCACCTTCGCCACCGCGGCCGCGGCGCGCACGGCGCTGGTGTCGGCGCAGTTCGATTTCTAGGCGCGTCAGCGGGTCAGCGCCGCTGGCGCTCCCCGCGGCGGCCGTCGTCGCTGAAATTGCGCTTGCGCAGCGCGGTGACGAAGGCGTCATTGATGGCGCCGAGCGAAGAAGGCTTGCGCACGAACTGCACCTTCAGGTCCTGCAGCCGTTCGGGCGACAGCATGTAGCCGCTGGTGAGCACCACCGGCAGCGCCGGATGGCGCTCGGCCAGCCAGCGCGCCAGCTCGATGCCGTCCATCTCTCCCGGCATCATCACGTCCGAGAACACCAGGTCGACCTCCGCCAGGTCGCAAGCGATCGCGGCAGCGGCGCCCGTGACCAGGCGCACTTCGACGCCCAGCGACTGCAGCAGCGCGCCGGTCGCGTCGGCCACGTCGGGGTCATCCTCGACGTACAGCACGCGCAGGCCGCTCAGGCCGTCGGCGCGCAGGGCGGATGGATCGATGCCGGGGGGCGCGGCCTGCTCCTCGCTGCGCGGCAGCAGGATGCCGATCGTGGTGCCGACCGGATCGCGCCGGATGAAGGCCAGGCCCTGGCTCTGGATGGCGAAGCCGTAGACCTGCGACAGTCCGAGCCCGGTGCCCTTGCCCATCGGCTTGGTGGTGAAGAAGGGCTCGAAGGCCTGGCGCGCCGTCTCCTCGCTCATGCCGTGGCCGTCGTCGCTGACGAGCAGGCCGACGAAGTCGCCGGCCAGGTGGCCGCCTTCCGGCAGCGCGGGGTCGGGCAGGGTCCAGTTGCGCGCCGCCAGCGTCAGCACGCCGCCGTCCGGCATGGCGTCGCGCGCATTGCCGGCGACGTTCAGCACTGCCGCGTCGAGTTGGGCCGGATCGACCACCACGCGCCACAGGCCGGGCGCGACGTCGCTGCGCAGCTCGATGCCAGGGCCCAGCGTGCGCAGGATCATGTCCGAGGTGGCGCGCAGCTGCGCGCGCAGGTCGACCGCGACGCTGGCCAGCGGCTGGCGGCGGGCATAGGCCAGCAGCTGCTGGGTCAGCGACGAGCCGTGGCCGGCGGCGCGCCGGATGCCGTCCAGCGCGCGCGTCACGCGCGCGTCGAGGCTGTTCGCCAGCAGCATGCGCAGCAGGGTTTCGCTGCCGGCCACCACCTGCAGGATGTTGTTGAAGTCATGGGCGATGCCGCCCGTGAGCTTGCCGAGCGATTCCAGCCGGCGCGCCTCGGCCAGCGCCTGTTCGACCCGGCGCCGCTCGAGCACCTCGCGCTCGAGCGAAGCGGTGCGCCGCGCCACCGTCGCCTCGAGTTCGCCGGCATGGCCGGCCAGCTGCGCCAGCTGGTCGCGCACGGCGAACTGCAGGCGCCGCGTGCGCAGCGCCGAACGCAGCGCCATCGCCAGCGCCAGGCGCGCGGTGGGACGGATGAGCAAGGTCACGTTGCCGAGTTCGCCGAGGCGCCGGAAGCGGCCGTCGTCGACCTCGCGGCTGTCGGCGTCGGCCAGCACCAGGATCGGCAGGTCGGACCACGCCGGCTGGCGGCGCAGCCGGTCCGCCAGGTCCTGCAGCGCGCAGCGCGCCAGGCCTTCTTCGGTGATGACGACGGCGAGCGCGCCGTCGCCCAGCGCGGCGTAGAATTCAAGAGCGTCGGCGCAGGTCCTGGCCGCCACGCCCTCGTGCTCGACGATCGCGCGCAGGGCGGCGGCGTCGCCCGCCAGCGGGGCGAACACCACGACCGCTTGTGTCGCCTCAGGCGCCAAGGGCCGCCACCCCGATGTCGTCGTCCTTGCTCTGCACCCGATCACCGATGCGGATGCCGTCGTCGGTCAGCTCGAGCTCGCGGATCTCGTGCACGTGCGGTCCCTGGCGCTTCTTGAGCACGCACAGCGCCTTGCACACCACGTGGTCGCGCTCGTAGTAGCGCAGCGAGATGATGTTGTCGGTGATGATGCTGACAGCGTCCGGCTCCTTCGAGGTGTCCAGCCGCTGCGAATGGGCGCCGACGACGATCGACGACACGCTCATATTGCTCAGGTAAGAGAACAGCTCGTTCATCTGCGGCAGCAGCGACTTCTCTTGCCGGATCACGTCCAGGTAGGAATTGATGCTGTCGATGATCACCAGCTTGACGTCGTGGTCTTCGACCAGGCGCCGCACGCTCCAGATGAATTCGCCGGGCGAGATGCGCGATGGATTGACGCGGCGCAGGAAGAAGCGGCGGTTGTCGTCCGGATCCGCGGCATCGCCGGCGCCGGCGTCGCCGGTGTCGAGGTCGCGCACCGGCCCTTCGCCCATGTCCGCGACCAGGCGCGAACGCAGCGTCGATTCGGATTCGTCGAAATTGAAGTAGGCGACCCGCAGGCCCGACCTGACCGCCGACCGCGCATACTGCAGCGCCAGCGTGGTCTTGCCCACGCCGGACGGCCCCAGCACCATCGTCGAGCTGCCGGTGACCAGCGGGCCGCCGGCCAGTTCGTCGAGGGTCGCGATGCCGCTCACGATGTCGTTGCGCTGCGGCGGCCGGTGATGTTCCTGCGCGATCAGGCTGGGAAAGACCAGGATCTCGCCGGGAAGGATCTTGTAGTCGTGCCAGCCGCTCTGGAAGCTGCCGCCCCGCATCTTGACGACGTGCAGGCGGCGGCGCGCGGCGCCGAAGCTGCGTTCGACGTATTCCAGCGAAATCACGCCATGCACGGCGCTTTGCAGCTCGTATTCGCGGCCATCCGAAGTGATGTCGTCGAGCAGCAGAACAGTCGCGCCGATGCGGCTGAGGCGCTCGCGCAGGGCGATGATCTGGCGCCGGTAGTGGGCGCTGTCGCGCGCCAGCAGCCGGATCTCGACCATCGAATCGATCACCACGCGCGCGGGACGCGCCTGCTCGACGCGGTCGGCGATGCGGTTGACCAGCTCGGCCAGCTCGCTGTCGGTCGGCAGCAGGATGCTCTGCGGCGCCGGCTGCGGCGGCAGCGGGATCATGTCGACGATCTCGACCCCGTCCAGGTTCCAGCCGTGGTTGGCCGCGGTGGCGCGCAGTTCGTCCTCCGCTTCGGACAGGCTCAAATACAGGCCGGCGTCGTCGCTGGCCACGCCCTCGATCAGGTAGCGCAGGCCGAGCGTGGTCTTGCCGGTGCCCGGCCGGCCTTCGATCAGGTGGATGCGGTTGCGCAGCAGGCCGCCGTGCAGCACTGCATCGAGTTCCGGGATTCCAGTGACAACGCGTTGCGGGCAATGGGTCATGTCGGTTTCGTTGATGGCTCAAAGGCCTGCCACGTCGCGGGCAGGACCGGGATTATGATGAAAATATGATAACAATCTTGACTGAACAGCGGCGCAAGATTGGAACTCCCTGGCGTTTATTGGCGTGAGGCAATGTTCTCTGATGATGGCGGGACTACCATCGGGTAGCGGCCGGGGCGCCGCGCCGGTCCCATCGAGGAGGTGACACTGCCATGGTTCATGACATGAAATCCGTCAGGGAAGTCGCGGCCGAACTGCGGCAAGTGTGGCGCGCGGCGTCCGGACTCCTGCTCAGCATCGAGCTGTGGCTGATGGTGCTGGTGGCTGCCAGCATGGTCGCCGGGTTCTGGCTGGCCTTCATGGGCCAGCCTTGCTGCCTGCTGGCTTTCGGCGTCGCGCTCGGCTACCCGGCGCTGCGCATCGTGCTGCACCTCAAGGGGCGTCTCGCCTGGCCGTTCTTCTGAGGCTCTCGGCGGGCGTCCGGCTGGATTGCCAGGTCTGCTATGCTGCCCGCTTGCCGCTCAATCGCCGCTCAATCGCCGCTCATGGAGAACACATCGATGACGTTTGACCCTTGCGCCAAGCCGCGCAGCGCCTGTTCGATCCGGCTCGCCACGGCCGTCGCGCTGGCCCTCGGGACGGTGGGCGGCAGCGCCGCCCAATCCGTCCGCGACCCCGCCTATGACGCCTTTGCGTTGATCCCCGAGGCGCCGGGTTCCGCCTGGATCGACGCGACCCTGCCCAAGGTCCCGGTCGCGCCGGCCCTGCACGCGACCGACTCCGTGTTCATCGACGTCGACCACGACGGTGACCTGGATGTCGTGGTCTCGGTGGAACACGGCGTCAACCGTCTGTACCGCAACGACGGCGGCGGCAAGCTGACCTACGTCCCGGACGCATTCGGCGCCCGCATGCACGACAGCGAACACGTGCGCGCCGCCGATGTCGACCGCGACGGCCATATGGACGTGGTGTTCGTGGCCGAGGCCGACGAAGTTCACCAGCTCTACCTGGGCGACGGCAAGGGCGGCTTCGTCGACGCCAGCGCGCGCCTGCCGGCCCACAGCCAGGGCAATGCTCTGGCGCTCGGCGACGTCGATGGCGACGGCCTGCCCGACATCTTCATCGGCAGCACCGGCGAGGCGGGCGGCGGCAAGGAGGTGGCGGCGAAGAACCTGCTGTTCCTCGGTGACCCCAAGCGGCCCGGCTACTTCGTCGATGCCTCCGCCACCCACCTGCCGCAGGGGAACGACCAGACCGAGGGCGCGGCGCTGGCCGACATGGATGGCGACGGTGACCTCGACCTGCTGCTGGCCAGTCCCAGCCAGCCGAACCGGCTCCTGATCAACGACGGCAAGGGCCGGTTCAAGGACGAGTCGCACCGGCTCGAGCTGAAGGCGCCGATGGAAACGCGCGAAGTGCAGGTGCTGGACGCGAACGGCGACGGCAAGCTCGACATCGTGTTCTTCAACATCACCAGCAACAACGCCGGCTGGGACAAGGATCCGCAAACCCGCTTGCTGGTCAACGACGGCAAGGGACGCTACCGCGACGAGACTGCAAAGCGCCTGCCGGCCCACACCTTCTCGAGCTGGGCCGGCACGGTGGTCGATTTCAACGGCGACGGCGCGCCGGACCTGCTGGTGGGCGCGATCCAGGTGCCGGGCTTCGTGCCGCTGCAGCCGCGCGCCTGGCAGAACGACGGCAAGGGCCATTTCAAGGACGTGACCCTGGCGGTGCTGCCGGGCGTGACCGTCGGCCGCAGCTGGAGCATGGGCAAGGGCGACCTCGATGGCGACGGCAAGACCGACGTCTTCATCGGCGGCTGGGGCACCCAGGCGCGACTGCTGCTGAGCGACATCGAGAAGCACCGGGCGTCGCTGCCGCCGGTGCCGAAGCTCGAGAAGAAGGCGCGCTGAGGGTCAGCGCGCCGGCCTGAGGATGAATTCCGTGATTTCGGCCGGCACCCCGAGCCGGATCGGGAAGCCGTTCCACAGGCCGGTGCCGTTGCTGACGTACAGCTGCATGCCGCCAATGCGGTAGCTGCCCGAGACGTAGCCGCCATTCGCGCGTTTCACGACCTGGTCGACGCCCCGGATCATGCCGCCATGGGTATGGCCCGACAACTGCACGTCGATCCCCGCCCCGGCATTGGCATCGACGCCGATCGGCTGGTGGCTGAGCAGCACGACCGGCGCGTCCGGCGCGGCGCCTTCGAGCGCGCGGCGCGTGCTTGGTCCCTCCATGCCGAAGCGCGGCGCCACCCGGTCGGTGACGCCGGCGATCGTCAGGCGGCCGCCCTCGTGGTCGATCGTGGCGTGGCGGTTGACCAGCACGCGCATCCCCAGCCCTTCGAAGGTGCGCGTCCAGCGCTCGGCGCCGAAATAATATTCGTGGTTGCCGAGGCTGGCGATCACGCCGTGCCGGGCCGCCAGGTCGGCCAGCGGCCGCACGTCGCCCGCGCGCGCCTGCGGCGAACCGTCGATCAGGTCACCGGTGATGACGACCAGGTCGGGGCGCAGCGCATTGCTGCGCTCGACCACCTCGCGCACCCAGTCGCCGTGCATCAGGCGGCTGATGTGCAGGTCGGTCAGCTGCACCATCCGGAAGCCATCCAGGGCCGGGGGCAGGTCGCGGATCGCCAGCTCGACCCGGCGCACTTCGGGCGCCTGGATCGCCTGGCCCACGCCGACGGCCGACAGCAGCGTGCCGACCGTGACGACGGCATAGCGCAGGCGCTTTGTGACGCGCGCATCGATGGCGCGCCCGCGGCGCAGCGCCCAGGCGGCCAGCAGGGCCAGGTCAGCCAGCAACTGCAGCAGGAGCACCAGCAGGAAGCTGCAGTACAGCCAGCCCAGCAGGACGATGAAGACGCGCGGGATCTCGGGCGAGAACATCGTGCCGAACACCCATTTCTGGATCATGTGGTGCTGGCAGACCAGCAGCAGGGCCAGGCCCAGGCCGATCCGGGTGAAGCGGTGCAGGGGGAGGGGAACGATCAGGCGCAGTACGAGGTACAGATAGGCTAGATACACATAGGGGAAAAACACAGCGGCAACACTCTTGTCTCTGGTTAAGTTGTCGCGATCATATCGCACCCGGCGCCAGGAAACGGGGCTGCGCACGGTTTATCGGCGTTTACTAAACTTCGCTAAACTTCGCCCTTTCGGCGAAAGACTGTTGAGTGCAAGTTCTTTCCTTTGTATAAATTCGCTTGTTGTTACACGAAGACCTCTGCTATGCACGCGGCATCACTGTCGTTTAGTAAATCCCTGTGAACGCTATCATTCCCGCGTTCCGAACCCCGGGGAGAGCACGGCACGCCGCTCGATGGAGCCCGCAAGGTTCCGCCTAAAAGAAAGCCCGCCACAGGGCACGACCAGGAGACACACGATGACTTCAAGAACCCAAGCCGCTTCCCGGCAGCTGCGCTGCCGCGTCACGCCCATCGCCACGGCGGTCGGGATTGCGCTGCTGTCCCTTTCCAACGCCTATGCGCAGAGCGAGGCCGCGCCGGCGCCATCGGCCGACCAGCCGGTCCAGCCCGCGGCGCAGTCGCCGGCAGGCTCGGCGCTGCCGACGCCGGCCCAGCAAAACGCCGCCAGCCCGGCGGCAACGGTCAAGGTGACCGGCTTCCGCTACGCGATCGAGAAAAGCCTCGACCAGAAACGCGACGCCAACTCGATCGTCGAGGTGGTCACCGCCGAAGACGTCGGCAAGTTCCCGGACAAGAACGTGGCCGACGCGCTGCAGCGCGTGCCGGGCGTGGTCGTCACCCGCAGCGGCGGCGAGGGCAAGAACGTCAGCGTGCGCGGCCTGTCGTCCGACCTGACCCTGACCCAGCTGAACGGCAACTACGTCGCCACCGCCGAATCGAACGGCGATCCGACCCGCTCGTTCAACTACATGCTGATGCCGTCGAATATGCTGGCCAGCGCGGAGCTGTACAAGACGTCCGAGGCGCGCTTCGACGAGGGCGGCATCGGCGGCACCGTGATCCTGCGCACCCGCCGTCCGCTGGACGTCAAGTCGGGTTCCGGCTTCGTCAACGTCGAAGGCACCTGGGCCGACACCACCAAGAAGACCGACCCGCAATATTCGGGCCAGTACGCCTGGCACGACGAGAGCAACCGCTTCGGCGTCCTGGTCGGCTTCACCAAGCAGAAGCGCACCACCCGCACCATGGGCGCCAGCACCGAGAACTGGCAGTGGTATGCCGACGACTACGACGCGCAGCCGCCGGTCGACGTTAACGGCAATCCATCGGGCCTGAATTCGTTCTGGTGGGGCGAGTCGGGTTTCTACGACCAGTCGGGCAAGTACTACAGCAAGTTCGCGATGCCGACCTCGGTCAATATGGACGTGCGCGAGACCGAGCGCGAACGCAAGGGCGGCCAGATCACCCTGCAGTTCAAGCCGCTGCGCAACCTGAACATGACGGCCAACTACTTCCGCTTCGACCTGCAGCAGAACTCCCAGCTGAACCAGCTGAAGGTCCCGGAATGGAATATCGCGCGCTATGACGGCGACGGCAACTGGCCGGGCGGACGCCTGCTCGACGGCCTCACCTTCGACCCGAGCGGCACGGTCGTCACCGGCGCCCAGTACAGCGCGCATCCTGGCAAGGCCTATTACTGCAACAGCGCCCAGGCCGGCGCGGGCGGCCTGGCCAACACCGGCGGCTTCGGTCCGGACGACTGCACCATCCCGACCCCGCAGATCACCGGCAGCTACAGCCGCGAGAAGGCGCTGTCGCAGACCGCCGACTTCGAAGTCGAATGGAAGGGCGATGCGGTCGACGCCAGCTTCAAGGCCGGCCGCACCTGGGCCAAGGGCGGTCCCGAGCTGCAGTTCGGGATGCCGATCAAGCCGCGCGTGCAGAACGCCGACGGCAGCTGGACCCTCGGCAACACCGCGACCTCGTGGGACGTGTCGGGCACGCCGACCATGACCTTCGCGCCGGAACTGATGCAGAACCTGCGCAATGGCATCGGCGAGATCGACCTCGGCTCGACCTCGTCCTCGTGGACCCGCAACAGCACCGAGCAGAATTACGCCCAGACCGACCTGACCTGGCACGCCGACAGCAGCTGGCTCGATTCGATCCAGTTCGGCGCCAAGTACCGCGACGGCGGCACCAGCCGCAGCACCGGCAACAACTACTGGGTGTGCCAGGGCACCGACCCGGGCGACTACGACAACCGCTACCAGAACGGCTGCGACGCCAACGCCAACAAGTTCCGCCCTGAGTTCCTGTACAACGAATCGCTGGGCAACCTGACCAACGGCCTCAAGGCCAGCGCCTTCCCCGGCATTAACTATCCGGCCTACATCGCGTACCTGAACCAGACCTACGGCGACATGCAGACCCGTAACGAGGACAACTTCATCTACAACGTGGACGAGAAGATCACCTCGATGTACCTGCAGGCCAACATCAAGACCGACCGCCTGCGCGGCAACTTCGGCGTGCGCGTGGTGCGCACCAGGCAGCATGCCGATTCGACCGACAAGGTCGACTACTACAACGACTACTTCTTCGACGGTCCTGACGGCACGCCGGCGCCATGCCAGGCCGGCGGCCTGCCGGCGGCCGGCGCGCCCGCGGGTTCGGGCTGCACCAGCGGCTTCACCGTGGTGCCGGACAGCCAGACCAATCCGGCCACCGGCCACGTGTCGACCTATGTGGTCAGCTCGCTCGACCGCAAGTACACCGACGTGCTGCCGAGCCTGAACATCGCGTATGACCTGACCGACACCCTGCTGCTGCGCGCGGCGGCCTCGAAGGTGGTGGCGCGTCCAAGCTACAACGACATCGGCGCGCCGGGCGCACTGAACTACTACAGCCAGGAATACGTCGAGGACCGCCGCCTGATCGGCGGCGGCGACCGCCAGGGCTGGTATGGTTCGGGCAGCAACAAGGACCTGGAACCGTACCAGGCGACCCAGTACGACGTCGGCCTGGAGTGGTACTTCCACCGTGGCTCGGTGCTCGGCATGGGCCTGTTCCGCAAGAATGTGCAGAACTTCGCGGTGCCGGTGGTGCGCGACGTGACCCTGAACATCGGCGGCGACGCGATCGCGGTCCAGAACTACGCGACCAGCGCCGGCGGACGCGATGCGGTGTCGAAGGGGATCGAGCTGTATGGCCAGCACACCTTCGACAACGGTTTCGGCATCCAGGCCAACTACACGTACAACAAGACCAACCAGGCCGCGATCACGCTGGCGGACGGCACCGAGATCGGCACCTCGCCGCTGGTCGGCAGCGCGAAGAACCAGGCCAACCTGACGGTGTTCTACTCGAACGACAAGCTGATGCTGCGCGCCTCGTACAACCGCCGCGGCGAAGTGGTCAACGGCCTGATGAACGGCTTGAACGTGTACGAGGAACCGTACAGCCAGGTCGACCTGAACGCTTCCTACAACTTCACGCCGGAGCTGAGCCTGACGGCGTCGGTGCTGAACCTGACCGAGGAAGAGTCGCGCTCGCACCTGGGTAACGACACCAAGCAGCGCTTCTACTCCAACAACTACGCCGGCCGTGTCGCGTACATGGGCCTGAACTACAAGTTCTGAGCCCCGTTCCGTCCTCCCCGCGCCGCTCGGCCCGGGGAGGATTTTCTCATTCTGGACAAGCCATGAACATGCACGAACATGCCCGCGCTGCCGGGCCTTGGCCGGGGCGGTGGAGCGCGCGCTTTGTGTCGGGATTGATCCTGGCCCTGGCCGCGGGCATGGCGGCGACGCCGGCTGCGGCCTCCCGGCTCGTGATCGACAAGGATTGGACCTTCCGTTTGCTGCCCGGCCATGCCCAGGGCAACACCCATGTGGAAGCGCTGCCGTCGCGCGCCGCGACCGTCCCGGGCACCGTGCATACCGACCTGCTCGCGCACGGCGTGATCCCGGACCCTTATGTCGGCGCGCCCGAAGGCGGCCTGCAGTGGATCGGCCTGGCCGACTGGGAATACCGCACCAGCTTCGACGTCCCGGCCGCCACCGTGCGCGCCGCGCGCAGCGACCTGGTGTTCGCGGGCCTCGACACCTTCGCCGAGGTCTGGCTCAACGGCGTCAGGTTGTTCGAGGCCGACAATGCCTTCCGCACCTGGCGCGTGCCGGTCGAGGGCCGGCTGCGCGCGGAGGGCAACATCCTGCGCGTCGTGCTGCGCTCGCCGATCGCGAAGATGCTGCCGCAGGTGG
Source organism: Massilia sp. UYP32 (assembly GCF_050434365.1). Classification (NCBI taxonomy): domain Bacteria; kingdom Pseudomonadati; phylum Pseudomonadota; class Betaproteobacteria; order Burkholderiales; family Oxalobacteraceae; genus Massilia; species Massilia sp. UYP32. The sequence continues at coordinate 44,110 of NZ_JBNDIK010000035.1, read as the reverse complement.
CCGCGATGCCGCACAAGATCGCCGGCAACTATCCGTCTCCGTACGGCGACGAGCCGCAGGACGCCATGACCGGAAACTTCGTGCGCAAGCCAGGCTACTACTACGGCTGGGACTGGGGTCCGCGCTACGTCAGCGCCGGGATCACGAAACCGGTGGTGCTGCAAAGCTGGGATGTGGTGCGCATCGACGACCTGCAGCTGCGGCAGGACCGCGTGGATGCCGCGCGCGCCGAGGTCAGCGCGATCGCCGCGCTCGACGTCGTGCGCGCCAAACGCGCCGAGTTGCGCCTGTGGCAGACGGCCCCCGACGGCAAGCGCACACTGGCCGCTTCCAGGCGCGTCGACCTGGCCGCCGGCGCCAACCGGATCGCGCTGCCGGTGCGGGTCGATTATCCGCAGCGCTGGTTCCCCAACGGGTATGGCGCGCAGCCGCTGTACCGCTACGAGCTCGAGGTCCGCGACGGCAGGGAGACCCTGGCCACGCATGCCGCGCGCACCGGCCTGCGCAGCGTCGAGCTGCGGCGCGACCCGGATGCGCGCGGCAGCAGCTTCCACTTCGTCGTCAACGGCATCCCGGTGTTCGCCAAGGGCGCCAACTCCATCCCCTTCGACATGTTCCAGCCGCGCGTGAGCCGCGAACAGCTGCGCCGCGTGCTTGAGTCGGCCAGGAACGCCAATATGAACATGCTGCGCAGCTGGGGCGGCGGTTATTACGAGGGCGAGGATTACTACGACCTGGCCGACGAGCTGGGATTGATGGTGTGGCAGGACTTCATGTTCGGCGGCGGCATGCAGCCGGCCTACGACGAGGCCTTCCGCGCCAGCGTGGTGCACGAGGCGCGCGACCAGGTGCGGCGCCTGCGCAACCGCCCCAGCGTCGTCCTCTGGTGCGGCAATAACGAGGAAGAGATCGCGTGGAAGTACTGGGGCCACCGCAAGACCCTGGAAAAGGCCGACCCGGCGTTCGCCGACCGGGTGTGGAAGGGCTATGTGCAGCTGTTCGGCGTCGACCTGCGCAAGGTGGTGGAGCAAGAGGGCGGCGGCATCGGCTACTGGTCCAGCTCTCCCGGCAACGACCTGCAGGAAGTCGCCAACACCCCGGCCGCCGGCGACATGCACTACTGGGAAGTGTGGGGCAATCCGGCCCATCCGGTGTCGACCTACTTGGACGTCACGCCGCGCTTCATGTCCGAGTACGGCCTGCAGGCCTGGCCGGACCAGCGCACCATCGACGCTTTTGCCCGCCGTGACCAGCAGCGCATCGACCATCCGGTGATCGAGGCGCACCAGAAGTTCATGGCCGGCAAGGGCAATGCGCGCCTGCTGAAATACGTGCGCGACGAATTCGGCGAACCGGCCGATTTTGCGGGCTTCGCCTACCTGAGCCAGGCGATGCAGGCCGAGGGCATCGAACTGGCCGCGCTGCACCACCGGCGCAGCCGTCCGAACACGATGGGTTCGCTGTACTGGCAACTCAACGACGTGTGGCCGGGGGCGTCATGGTCGGGCATCGACTGGTTCGGCCGGCCCAAGGCGCTGCAGTTCCATGCGCGGCGCTTCTTCGCGCCGGTCGCGCTGGCGGCGCTGCGCGACGCCGCCGGCAATACGAAAGTCAGCCTGCTCAACGACCGCACGCACGCCGTGCAAGGCGAACTGCGCACACGCGTCATGACATTGGACGGCAAGCTGCTGCGCGACGAGCGCAAGGCGGTCGAGATCGCGCCGCTGTCGGCGTTCGAGGCAGCTGGCTACGTCGACGCCGACCTGCTCGGCGGCGCGGATCCGGCGTCCACCGTCGCCGTGTTCGAGTTGCACGCTGAAGGTGAAGCGCCATCACGCGGCGTCGTGTACTTCAAGCCGGCGAAGGAGATCACCTGGCATCAGGCCGGTCTGCGCGCCGAACTGCGCCGCGACGGCGATGGCTACGTCGTCGAGATCGAGGCCGCCCGGCTCGCACGCGCGGTCTCGATCGATTTCGGCGCGCTGGACGCCGAGCTGTCGGACAACGCCCTGACGGTGCTGCCGGGCGAGCGCGTCCAGCTGCGCTTGAACTCCACCGCCAATGAAGACGCCCTGCGCGCCGCCATGAACATCCGCTCGCTGTCTGACGCCGTGCGGGCCATTACAACAACACCATAGGAGACCGTCTTTACATGAAGAAGACGCACACCATATCCGCTGCTGTGACTCTGCTGCTGGCGGCCAGCGCTGCCGGCGCCGCCGAGCCCCGCTTCTCGACTTCCTTCGAATCCGGCCAGCCGGCGCCGGCCACGTTGACGGGCGAGGGCGTGAAGGTGGCGCTGGGCGCCGGCCCGGAACGCCCGTACGCCGCCAGGAAGAAGGCCGGCTATACCGGCGCCCAGGCCTTGCACTACCATGCCGAAGGCCAGGGCGGCCGCCTGCAGCTGTACGCGATCGATATCGAGGTCAAGCCCGATACCGTGCTGTCGTGGATGGTCTTGCCCGAGATCGTCGACGGCGACATCGACACGTCGACCCACGTCTCGCTCGACCTGGTGCTGGATGACGGCCGCCGCGTGTCGAGCCTCGACTTGCGCGATCACCATGGCGTGCGCCTGGGCGCCAGCGCCCAGGGCCAGTCGAAGACCTTGTATCCGCAGCAATGGGCGCACAAGGCGGTACGGCTGGGCAGCCTGAAAGGACGCCGCATCAAGGCGATCGAACTGGAGCTGCGCCCCACCGCCAAGGGCGGCGCCAGCGGCTGGATCGACGACGTCGCGGTGGGTGAACAGGCAATCGCGCAGGTCGCGCGCCTGTCCGACCACGTGCTGACCACGCGCGGCACCCAGGCCAACGGCACTTTCTCGCGCGGTAACAACATCCCGGCCGCCGCCGTGCCGCACGGCTTCAATTTCTGGACCCCGGCCACCGACGCCGGCACCCTGAGCTGGCTGTATCGCTGGAACGAGCAGAACGACGCGAATAATCGCCCGCGCCTGCAGGCGTTGTCGCTCAGCCACCAGCCCAGCCCGTGGATGGCCGACCGCCAGACCTTCCAGATCATGCCCTCGGCCGCACAGGGCCGTCCCGACGCCGACCGCCAGCGCCGCGCGCTGCCGTTCGCGCACGACGGGGAACTCGCGCGTCCCTACACCTACCGCGTCGATTTCGACAACGGCATCCGCGCCGAGCTGGCGCCGACCTCGCGCGCCGCGATCTTCCGTTTCCGCTTCCCGGAGAACGGCGACGCCAACCTGCTGTTCGATAACGTCGACGACCGCGGCGGCTTAACCCTGGACGCGGCGACCCAGACCCTGCGCGGCTATACCGACACCCGCAGCGGCCTGTCGAACGGCGCCACGCGCATGTTCGTGTTCGCGCGCTTCGACCAGCGCTGGCAGGACAGCGGCGCGATCGAGACCGGCCGTCCGACCGGTTTCATCAAGTTCGCGGCGGACAAGGGCGAGGTGCGGATGCGCATCGCCACCTCGCTGATCTCGGTCGAGCAGGCGCAGCGCAACCTGGACCTGGAGATCGGCGACGCCGGCTTCGATGCCGTGCGCGAACGCGCGCAGGCGGCGTGGGATGCGGAACTGGGCCGGGTCAAGGTCGATGGCGCCAGCGAAGACCAGCTGACCACCGTCTATTCGAACCTGTATCGCCTGTTCCTGTATCCGAACGTCGCCCACGAGAACGTCGGCACCGCCGCCAAGCCCGACTGGCGCCACGCCGACCAGAGCGGCTGGTCGAAGGACAAGACCGGCGGCGATGCGCTGCGCACGTCGGCGCCGGTGGTTCCCGGCCAGGTCTATGTCAACAACGGCTTCTGGGACACCTTCCGCACCACCTGGCCGGCGTATGCGCTGTTTGCGCCGAAGCGCGCCGGCGAGATGGTCGACGGCTTCCTGCAGCAGTACCGCGACGGCGGCTGGGTGGCGCGCTGGTCGTCGCCGGGCTACGCCGACCTGATGGTCGGCACCAGCTCCGACGTGGCCTTCACCGACGCCTGGCTCAAGGGCGTGCGCGGCTTCGACGCGCACCAGGCCTACGAGGCGGCGCTGAAGAACGCGACCGCCGTCCCGCCGGTCTCGAACGTCGGCCGCAAGGGCCTGGCGCAGTCGATGTACCGCGGCTATGCCGACACCTCGGTCCACGAAGGCATGTCGTGGACGCTGGAAGGCGCGCTGAACGATTTCGGCCTGGCGCAGCTGGCCGCCGCCCTGGGCGCTGAAGAAGGCGAGGGTGGCAACGACAGCGCGCGCGGCCGCCGCTACCGCGAGGAGGCCGCCTACTTCCGCGCCCGGGCCGCCGATTATCCCCATGTCTACGACCCGGCGACCAGGTTCTTCCGCGGCCGCGACGCCAAGGGCGGGTGGCGCGTGCCGGCGAAGGACTTCGATCCGCGCCGCTGGGGCGGCGATTACACCGAGGCCAACGCCTGGACCTTCGCCTTCACCGCGCCGCACGACGCGGAAGGGCTGGCGAGCCTGATGGGCGGCCGCCAGGTGCTGGCCAGCCGTCTCGACGAATTCTTCGCCACGCAAGAGACGGCGGAAGCGAAGTATTCCGGCAGCTACCGCCAGGTGATCCACGAGATGACCGAGGCGCGCGACGTCCGCATGGGCATGTACGCCCACAGTAACCAGCCTGCCCACCACATCCCCTGGATGTACGTCGCCGCCGGCCAGCCGTGGAAGACGCAGCAGATCACCCGCGAGATCATGCGCCGCCTGTACCTCGGCAGCGAGATCGGCCAGGGCTATGCGGGCGACGAGGACAATGGCGAGATGTCGGCCTGGTACACCTTCGCCATGCTGGGCATGTATCCGCTGCGGATGGGCTCTCCCGAGTACGTGATCGGCTCGCCGGCCTTCGCGCGCAGCGAGGTCACGCTCGAGAACGGCCGCACGCTCACCGTGATCGCCCATGGCAACAGCCAGGACAACGTCTACGTGCAGTCGCTGAAGGTCAACGGCAAGCCGTGGAACCAGCCCTGGATCCGCCACGCCGACATCGCCGCCGGCGCTACGCTGGAGTTCGCGATGGGCAGCAAGCCCTCGACCTGGGGCAGCGATCCGGACACCTTGCCGGCATCGATGACCGCCGCCGGGCAGCGTCCCGCCGGCCTGGTCGACCGCGGCAAGGGCGCCACTGTCACGCTGGATGGCAAGCGTGTCGACGCCGCGCTGGTCGACGACGATGCGATGACGGCCACGGAAGTCCCGGCCAGGGCCGCCATCGGCTTCGCTTTCGCCAAGCCGACGACGATCAGCCACTACACCATCACCGGCGGCAAGGCGGCGCTGGGCAAGGTGACGTGGACGCTCGAAGGGCGCGACGGCAAGGGCGCGTGGGTGGCGCTGGACGCACGCGAGGACGAGGTGTTTGCCTGGGAGCGCCAGCTGCGGCCGTTCGGCATCGCCAAGCCGGGCGCCTACCGCGAGTATCGCCTGCGCTTCGCCCAGGGCGCGACGTTCGAGCTGGCCGAGCTGGAGCTGCTGCAGGCCGGCGCGGTGGCGGCGCCGAAATAAGGATGCGCGACGAGGCAGGTAAATACCCGTGTTTACAGTGAGCAACCGTTGTTTACTAAAAAAAGCTAAAACACACCGTGTGCTACCTGCCTTTGTTGACGCTGCCGAAACGCGGCTGCTATAAATTCAAGTACAAGACGCGACAACAAGCGTTTATTAAACCAATCAATGGAGACGATCATGTATATGGTCACGCAGATGAGTCCGATGGCGGGACGGAGGGCTGCGCCGTGAGCCAGGTCACGCTGCGCGACATCGCGAGCGAGACCGGGCTGTCGATCGGCACCGTCTCGCGCGCGCTCAAGAACCAGGGCGGCATGACCGAGGCGACCCGCGGCGTGGTGCGCGAGGCCGCCATCCGCCTGGGCTACGATTTCTCCCTGCTGAAGAAGGGCCGCATCCGCCGCATCGCCTTCCTGCTGCACAGCCAGCACAACACGCTCACCTCCAGTCCGTTCTTCACGCCGGTGCTGCACGGCGCCGAGGAAGCCTGCCGGCGCGAGGGCATCGCGCTGTCGCTGATCGTGGTCGGCCCGGCCGAGCCGGTGCTGGAACAGATCCGCCTGCACCAGCCCGACGCGATCCTGTGCGCCGGCTTCTTCGAGCCCGAAGTCCTGAGCGCGCTGCGGCAGACCGGCAAGCCGATGGTGCTGGTGGACATGCACCGGCGCGGCTTCACCTCGATCAATCCGGACAATATGAGCGGCGGCTACCTCGCCACCCAGCACCTGCTGCGCTGCGGCCGCAAGCGCATCGCCATGCTGTCCGGCTCCCTGGCCCACTACAGCATCCAGCAGCGCAACCGGGGCTTCCGGCAGGCGCTGTTCGACGCCAAGGTGCATGCCGATCCCAGCCTGGAAGTCATCGTGCCCACCATGGGCGAGGGCGAGGAGGGCGTGATCGAGGCGATGCGCAGCCTGCTGGCCCTGCCGAAACGCCCGGACGCGCTGTTCTGCTACAACGACAGCACCGCCCTGGTCGCCATGAAGACCTGCCTGGCCGAAGGGCTCAAGATCCCCTACGACCTCGCGATCGTCGGTTTCGACGATATCGCCGCCTCGGCCGCCGCCATCCCACCGCTGTCCACCGTCCATGTGGACAAGGAAGCGCTGGGGCGGACCGGAGTCGACTCCCTGCTGCACAAACCCGACGAAAACCCATCCCAGATAACCCTGCCAGTCGAGATGATCGTGCGCGAGAGCAGCTACGACGACTAGCGCACACCACCCCTAGCCACCATGACCACTTTCCCGAACTTTCGCAGCCCGGACGTGCTGCTCGACCACGCGCGCCACACGATGCGCTTCTACCACCCGCGCGCGATCGATCCCGCCGGCGGCATGTACCACTATTTCAAGGACGATGGCGAGGTCTACGACGCAAGCCACCGTCACCTGGTCAGCAGCACTCGCTTCGTGTTCACCTATGCCATGGCTTACCGCCACTTCGAGGATCCGGCCTATCGCGAAGGCCTGGAGCACGCGGTGCGCTTCCTGCGCGAGGCGCACCGCGCGCCGGATGGCGACGGCTATGCCTGGATGCTGGACGGCCGCGCGATCGAGGACGGCACCCAGCACGCGTATGGCGAGGCCTTCGTGCTGCTGGCCTATGCGCATGCGACGATGGCCGGCATGGAGGAAGCGCGGCCCTGGATCGGCGAAGCCTTCGACCTGATGGAAAAGCGCTTCTGGAACGCGGCGGATGGGCTGTATGCCGACGAGGCGAGCCAGGACTGGAGGGAGCTGTCGACCTACCGCGGCCAGAACGCGAACATGCACGCCTGCGAGGCGCTGCTGGCGGCGCATGCCGCGACCGGCGAGCGGCGCTACATCGAGCGCGCGTACACGGTGGCCTACAACGTCACCCAGCGCCAGGCCGAGCGCTGCGGTGGCCTGATCTGGGAACACTACGACACGCACTGGCAACCCGACTGGAAGTTCAATATCGACGACCCGGAAAACCTGTTCCGTCCCTGGGGCTACCAGCCGGGCCATTTCACGGAGTGGGCCAAGCTGCTGTTGCAGCTGGAAGCGCGCGGCAAGGACGTGCTGGAGCACGACCTGGGCTGGCTGCTGCCGACCGCCGAAATGCTGTTCAAGGTGGCGGTGCAGAAGGGCTGGGATCCGGAACATGGCGGCCTGTGCTACTCGCTGGCGCCGGACCTGAGCGTGTGCGACTTCCACAAGTATTTCTGGGTCCAGGCCGAGAGCGCCGCGGCGGCGGCCATGCTGGCCGCGCGCACCGGCAATGCCGACTACTGGACCTGGTACGACCGCCTGTGGCAATACAGCTGGACCCATTTCGTCGACCACGAGCACGGCGCCTGGTACCGCATCCTCGACCGCGAGAACCGCAAGCTCAGCGACGAGAAGAGCCCGGCCGGCAAGGTCGACTACCACACCATGGGCGCCGTCTACGACATCGTGGCGGTGCTGAAGGGCGGCGCGCGTGCTTAATCCTCCCCGCATGCTGTGCGCCGGCGAGGCGCTGACCGACATGATCCACCAGGGCGACGAACAGTGGGTGAGCCGCGTGGGCGGCTCGACCTGGAACGTGGCGCGCGCGCTGGCGGCGCTGGGCGAACCGACCGCCTTCGCCGGCGCCATCAGCCTGGACAGCTTCGGCGACGCGCTGTGGAGCGCGAGCGAAGCCGTCGGCCTGGACACGCGGCTGCTGCAGCGGGTCGACCGTTCGCCGCTGCTGGCCGTGGTGGAACAGGGCGAGCCGCCGCGCTACTTCTTCATCGGTGACGACTCCGCCGACCTGCACTTCGAGCCGGCGCTGTTCCCGGCCGGCTGGGCCGAGGGCCTGCGCTGGGCCCACTTCGGCGGCATCAGCCTGGCGCGCGAGCCGCTTGCCTCCAAGCTGACCGCGCTGGCGCGTGAGCTCAAGGCGCAGGGCGTGGCGATCAGCTACGACCCCAACTACCGCAACCTGATGGACGAGCGCTATGCGCCGACCCTGGCGGCGATGGCCTCGATCGCCGACCTGGTGAAAGTGTCGGACGACGACTTGCGCGGCCTGTTCCCCGGCGTCGCGCTGGACGAAGCGCTGGCGCGCCTGCGCGCCTTCAATCCGGCGGCGTATTGCCTGCTGACGCGCGGCGGTGAGGGCGCGAGCCTGTTTCACGGCGCCGAGCGCTGCGATGCGCGGGCGCCGAAAGTCACGGTGGTGGACACGGTCGGCGCCGGCGACGCCAGCGCCGCCGGCCTCTTGACCAGCCTGACGCGCCACCCGCAGCGCCGCCTGCAATCGCACCTGCACGCGGCGCTGGCCGCCGGTTCCGCCGCCTGCCTGCAGGCCGGCGCCACGCCGCCGCCGCCCGCGGCCATGCAACAACTATTCGAACAGCTCGAAGGAGACGCAGCGCGATGAATCAAGCCCGCACCAACCCGTTCCAGCCCGCGATCCGAGGAATCTGCTTCGCACTGGCCGCCTGCCTGCTGCCGCTGTCCGCGCTTGACGCGACCGCGGCGGGCGCAGCAGCCAAGGCGACGATCGCGGCCGGCGCCATGCCGGTCAACACCTTCATCGGCACCCAGGACGAAGGCAATACCTTCCCCGGCGCCTCGGCCCCCTTCGGCATGATCCAGGTCAGCCCGATCGCCGACCACTACGCCGGCTACCGCTACACCGACAAGAAGATCCGCGGCTTCGGCCACTCCTTCATTTCCGGCGCCGGCTGCTGGGAGCAGGGCGGACAGCTGTCGGTGCTGCCGGTGACGGGCGCCATCGGCCCCGGCGGCGACTTCGACACCAGCAAGAAGGGCGCGTTCGACCACAAGAAATACGCCGCCGACTACACGCATGACGGCGAAGTCGGCGAGGCCGGCTACTACAAGGTCAAGCTGACCAGCTATGGCGGCATCACGGCCGAGGCCACCGCGCTGACGCGCGCCGCCGCCGAGCGCTATACCTACGCGCCGGGGACCAAGACCGGCCACGTGCTGCTCAACCTCGGCCAGGCCAACGAGCGCCATTCCGTCATCGGCAGCGAAGTGAAGATCGTGGGCGACCGCAGCGTCGAGGGCCGGATCGTCACCCGCAGCTTCTGCGGCGGCGCCAAGTACACGACCTGGTTCCGCATGGAGTTCGACCAGCCCTTCGCCAGGCGCGGCATCTGGGACGACCGCGCCGGCTGGCCGGACGTCGACGGCCCGAGCCAGCAGGGCGAGGCCAAGCCGCACGGCGTGTGGCTGAGCTTTGACCTCGAGGCTGGCCAGGCGGTGACCGCGGTCAGCGCGATCTCGCACGTCGACGCCGAAGGGGCCCGCATCAACCTGAAGGCCGAGGGCATGGAAGGCGGCAAGCCAATGAGCTTCGACGCCATGAAGGCCAAAGCGCAAGCGAACTGGCAGCGCGAGCTGGCCAGCGTGCGCATCGAGGGCGGCAACAAGGACGACCGTACCGTGTTCTATACCGCGCTCTACCACACCCTGCTGCAGCCGCTGACCGGCAACGACGCCGATGGCCGCTACCGCGGCTACGACGACGCGATCCACACGGCGAAGGACTGGACCTATTACGAATTCTTCTCGCTGTGGGACACCTACCGCGCCCAGAACCAGATGCTGGCGCTGCTGCGCCCGGAACGCGCGAGCGACATCGCGACCTCGGTGCTCAGGATCCGCGAACAGGGCGGCTGGCTGCCGCGCTGGGGCTATGCCAACTTCGAGACCAACATCATGACCGGCGACCCGGTGACGCCGTTCCTGGTCGACCTGTGGCGCTTCGGCGCATTGAAGGGGCGCGAGGCCGAGGCCTATGCCGCGCTGCGCGAGAACGCCTTCGGCGTGCCGGCCCACGGCATCCGTCCGCAAGGCCGTTCGGGCAACCCGAGCTACCTCAAGCAAGGCTTTGTGCAGTACGACCGCAGCTTCGTCTCGAAGGGCATGGACACCGACCCGCACCACGGCGCGTCGGCGACGCTCGAATACGCGGCGGCCGACGGCGCGCTGGCCGGCATGGCCCAGGCGCTCGGCCATCCAGATGATGCGAAGGCGCTGGCGCAGCGCGCCCTGAACTGGAAGGCGATCTGGGACCCGAGCGTGGTCGACGCCGAGACCGGCCAGAAAGGTTTCCCGCGTCCGCGCCTGCTGGACGGCAGCTGGTTCGGCGACGTCGGCAGCGGCTACGATCCGCGCGGCGACCACGGCTTCCATGAAGGCACGGCGTGGCAATACCAGTGGCTGGTGCCACAGGACGTGCCGGGCCTGGCCGCCGCGATGGGCGGCGTAGCGCCGGCGCTGGGTCGCCTGGACCAGTTCTTCGACTATCCGGCCGTGCTGGCGGACCCGAACGCGGTGCGCAAGTCGTGGGTGGTGGGGCCGTACAGCTACTACGCCCAGTTCCGCTACAACCCGAACAACGAGCCCGACCTGCACGCGCCATGGATGTACACCCTGATGGGCCAGCCGTGGAAGACCACCACCGTGGTGCGCGCGGCCGAGACGCTGTTCACCAACGGTCCCGGCGGCGTGACCGGCAACGACGACCTGGGCACGATGTCGTCCTGGTACCTGTTCAGCGCGCTGGGCATCTACCCGGACATGCCGGGCAGCGGCCGCTTCCTGCTGCATGCGCCGCGCTTCGCCAGGGCCGAGATCGACCTGCCGCAAGGCCGCATCCTGCGCATCGAGGCGCCGGGCGCCAGGCCGGGCGAGCGCCGCTTCGTCAAGTCGGTGAACCATGGCGGCCGCGCGGTCGAGCGCGTGTGGCTGGACTGGGAACAGCTGCAGTCGGGCGGCGCCCTGAAGTACCAGCTGACGACCCAGCCGGACACGCAAGGCTGGGGCACGCGCGGGCGTGACCTGCCGCGCCCGCCGGCCGGCCTGGCGCACTAAGCGCCGCATAAAAAAACGATATCAGGAGACAGCATGGCCAATATGCCATACAAGGCGGCGCCTGCCGCCCACAACGGGGGCGCGGCGACGCAGCTCGACAGCAATACGAGCGCGCTCGTCATCGTGACGATCCTGTTCTTCATGTGGGGCCTGATCACGTCGCTCAACGACGTCCTGATCCCGCACCTGAAGGCGGTGTATACCCTGACCTATGTGCAGGCCATGCTGGTGCAGTTCTGCTTCTTCGGGGCGTATGCCATCGTGTCGCTGCCGGCCGGCGCGTTGATCCGCCGCATCGGCTACCAGAAGGGGGCGGTGGCCGGCCTGCTGGTGGCCGCCGCCGGCTGCACGCTGTTCTATCCGGCCTCGTTCGGCGGTTATGGCCTGTTCCTGCTGGCGCTGTTCGTGCTGGCCTCGGGCATCACGGTGCTGCAGGTGGCGGCCAATCCCTACGTCGCGGTGCTCGGCCCGGCGCGCACGGCCTCGAGCCGCCTGACCCTGACCCAGGCCTTCAATTCGCTCGGCACCACGATCGGGCCGGCCGTCGGCGGCCTCTTGATCCTGTCGGCCGCGGGGGCGGTCGCAGTGGCGGGAACCGATGCCGCGGCCGAAGCGGCATCGGTGCGCGGCCCCTACCTGGTGCTGGCCGGCGTGCTGGTCGCGCTGGCGGTGCTGTTCCGGCTGGCGCGCCTGCCGGCGATCGCCGACAGCGACGACGCGCCGCTGGCGGGAGAAAGCCAAGGATCGGCGCTGGCGTACCGCCACCTGGTGCTGGGCGCGATCGGCATCTTCCTGTACGTGGGGGCGGAAGTGAGCATCGGCAGCTTCCTGATCAACTTCATCGGCGAGCCGCACATCGCCGGCCTGTCGCATGCCGACGCCGCCCACTACGTCAGCATCTACTGGGGCGGGGCGATGGTGGGGCGCTTCATCGGCTTCGCCGTGATGCGCGTCGTCAGCCCCGGCAAGACGCTGGCCTTCAACTCGCTGGCGGCGATCGCGCTGGTGCTGGTAGGGACGTTTGCCCAGGGCGGCCTGGCGATGTGGGCGATCCTGGCCGTCGGCCTGTGCAATTCCATCATGTTCCCGACCATCTTCAGCATGGCGCTGCATGGGCTGGGCCGGCATACGGGCCAGGCGTCGGGGATCCTGTGCATGGCGATCGTGGGTGGCGCGCTGGTGCCGTTCGCGCAAGGAGCGCTGGCGGATGCCTTCAATGTGCAGGTGTCGTTCCTGCTGCCGGCGGCATGCTATGGCTTCGTCCTGTATTTCGGCGCGAGGTACGCGTCGATGTACACGGCTAAATAAACATTCAGCCGTGCCGGTTGCCGACTGCTAGTCGACGATCGGCACGACGATGTCGTTCCTCGGGATGGCGACCCATTTGCCCTTGATCTCGATCCAGGCTTCTTCGTAGTCCAGCCGTATCCGGACCTTGCTGCCGGGGCAACCCGCTCCGGCATTCAGGACGGCCTCGGTCTTGCGGCCCTTGACACCCGTGAGCGTGCCGAATTCCGGCTTGCCGTCGGTGAAGCACTGAAAGAAGAATTGCTGACCCTCCGCCGTCGCCGTCACGATCAGGTTGAACATGCCGTCCGGCGACGCGCTGCGGGCGCTGCTGAACGTCCCCGAGACCGGCGGGTCGGAGGCCTGGGCCAGGGACGACATGAACAATATGAGCAATCCCAGCTGTTTCATGCGTCCTCCATCAGGCGGTCTAGTTGAACGAATAGTTCACGCTGGCATAGAACCGCCGCCCGCGCGGATCGGTATAGCTCGGATCGTACCCGGACAGGAAGAAATAGGCCTGGTTCGAATACGGCGGGCTCTCGTCGAACAGGTTCTGCATGCCGGCGCGCAGCTTCAGGCGCGGCGTCGCCTGATACGCCGCCGACAGGTCCCACAGCGAGTACGACTTGACCTTGTTGGCCGCCACCACCGAACCGTCGTCGATATTGATCGCCGTGTTCTGGTCGTCGTAGCCGCTCGACCAGGTGTTCTGCAGGCTGGCCGAGACCGGCCCGCGCTCCCAGTCGAAGCTCACCGTATGGCGCCAGCGCTGCACCACGCCGTCGGTCACGAACTTGTTCAGGTTGCTCACAAAAGCATCGCCCGGCGCGTTCTGGATTTCCGACGACAGCACATAGGTGCCGTTCAGGCGTCCGCCAAAGCGACCGATGGCGGTGTCGACGCCGCGCACCGTGACCGCCAGGTCCAGGCCCTTGGCTACCTGGGCGCCGCGGTTTTCCTTGCGCAGCTCGATGTAGTCGATCACGTCGTCTTCATCGCGGTGCACCAGGTCGCCGTACTTGGCCAGGTTGCCCAGGATGATGTCGTCGCCGATCTCGCTGATCAAGTCGGTGCGCTTGATGTTCCAGTAGTCGAGCGAGGCGCTCACGTTGCGGCCGGCCGCGAACACGGCGCCGAACGAGAACTGGCGGCTGCGCTCCGGCTGCAGGTCGGCATTGCTGTAGCGGCGCGTATCCCAGTTGTCGGCGCAGTCGGCGTAGTTGTTGTCGACGGTGGCGCAATACACCGGATCGGGCAGGGTCGCGGTGCTGCTGTAGACGGTGGGGCGGAACAGCTCCGTCATGGTCGGCGCGCGGAAGCCGCGGCCGGCCGAGGCGCGCAGCAGCAGCGCATCCGTCGGACGGTAGGAGAGGCCGATCTTGGGGCTGGCCGCGCCGCCGACCTGCTCGTAATGGTCGTAGCGGGCCGACAGCTGCGCCTCCCACTGCTGCGCGAACGGCACCAGCAGTTCGCCGTACAGGCCGGCGACGTCGCGCTTGTCGCTGGTGGTGCGGCCGCCTTCCGGCGCCGCGTCGTTGTTGATGTTGTCGGAGAGGAGCAGGGCGGAAGGCGTGAAATTGTTCTTCTCGCGCCGCACCTCGCCGCCGATGGCGACGGCCAGCTCGCCGCCCGCCAGCGGCATGAGCGCGCGCGAGAACTTGAAGTCGACCGAGTCGAGCGTGCCGCGCGCGCGGCGCACGACGTCGTCGACCTGGATGCTGTCGAGCAGGGCAAGGCCCTCCGGGCTGGACGGACCGAACGGGTTGATGCGGCCGTCCAGGATCCCTTCCATCAGCTCGTTGTACAGCACGTAGCCGTTGGTGTCGCGGTCCTTGACCGTGTTGACGCTGTGGTTATACGCGGTGTCGTAGTCCCAGCCGCCCACGGTGCCGCTCACGCCGACCACGAAGCGCATGCCTTCGCTGGTCAGTTCGCTGGTGCGCTGGCCGGCCTCGGACAGGCGCATGCGCAGCTCCAGTTCGCCCGGATAGTCGTCGTCCAGTTCTTCCAGGCCGGTGCCCACCAGTTGCGGCACCAGTCGGTAGTCGATATAGCCGGTGACGCGCGCCGACGAGCCGGTGTAGTACGACTTCGAGCGGCTGAGCGCGACTTCGGCATAGGCCTGGTGGCCGCCGCCGAGCTTCAACACGCCGCGGCTGAGCAGGCTGGCTTTCTCGGTCTTCGGATAGAGCTCGGTGTCGCCCATGTAGTTATAGGTGCAGGCATCGACGCCGCCGGTGCCGTCGGGCAGGTAGACGTTGGCCGGCGGCGCGCAATCGGGCGCCGACAGGTTGATCAGGCGGTTGGTGATCGGGCGGCCGTTGATGGTGAAGCCGAGTTCCTGCAGGTGGTCGCGCTGGTTCGAGGTCAGGCGGATATTCGCCGGGCCGGTATAGCCCGACAGCAGGTGGCCCAGGCGCTCCTCGACCCGCAGGCCGGGGATGAAGCTGCGCTGCGAGGTATTGAGCGCATTGGTGCGCTGGAAGTCGGCCACCGCGAACACATTGTAGCCGTCGCGTTCGAGGTCGCCCTTGCCGGCGCTGATGCTGGCGGTGCGCTTGCCGGCGCCGCCTTCGTCGGTGGTGCTGCCGTAGGCGTTCAGTTCCAGGCCCTGGAAGTCCTTGCGGGTGATGAAGTTGATGACGCCGCCGATCGCGTCGGTGCCGTACAGCGCCGAGGCGCCATCCAGCAGCACCTCGACCCGCTCCAGCGCGGCGGCCGGGATGTTGTTCAGGTCGACGCCGCTGTCGTCGCCGGGCGAGGCGAAGTTGGCCATGCGCCGGCCATTGAGCAGGACCAGGGTCGACGAGGTGCCGATGCCGCGCAGGTTGGCGCTGTTGAAGCCGCGCTGGTCGCCGCCGACATTGATGCTGGCGCCGTCGGTCAGGCCGTTGACGTTGCTCGATACCCGGGCCAGCAGCTCGGAGGCGGTGGTCACGCCGGCCTTTTCGATCTCGGCGCGCGAGACGATCTGCACCGGCAGGGCGGTCTCGGACTGCACCCGCCGGATGGCGGAGCCGGTGACCTCGACCTTCGGCATCGCGGCCGGCGCCGGCGCGGCTGCCGGCGCAACGTCGGTCGTCACCGGCGGCGTTTCCTGCGCCAGCGCGCTGCCCGCCGCCCCTGCCGCCATCCAGGCGCCCGCCAGCAGCGCACCGCGCACGGCGCGCGCCGCCGCCTTCAACTTCATATTCATCAATTGTCCCTATGAAACCACGTAAATATCGAGGAGTGTAATCGCGCGGCGAGCAGTAATGACAACTATTGGCGCGGGAAACGAGGGATGTTGCGAATCTGATACGCGGACGATGGCAATCCGGCCCGGCATTCCTTTTGGAGAAATAATGAATTGCGGATTGCGCCGATTCCCTGCCTTTGCATAATTCATGAGAATGGTGCCACGATGAACGCGGCCAGCGCGCCGCCAGCCCGGGAGAGCGCAGCATGACGACTTCGGTTTACCACGACGGCGAACGCGCCGTGCAGCACAGCGCCGGCGAGGCCGCCATCGCCGAGCGCAACGGCGTGGTCATCGCCGACTCCATCCTGGGCGGCGCCCGGCCCTTCATCGGCAAGCAGTCGATGGTGGTGCTGGCGAGCGTCGACCCGGAGGGTGCGCCCTGGTCCACGGTCCTGTTCGGGCAGCCCGGCTTCGCCCATGCCGACAGCGCGACGCAGGTCACCGTCGACCTGCCGGCGGCGCTGCGCGATCCTGACGAGCCATTCTGGCGCAACGTCGCCGCCAATCCGGCGATCGGCAGCCTGTTCATCGAGCTCGGCTCGCGCCGCCGCTACCGCATCAATGGCGCCCTGGCGCTCCTGGACGACGGGGGCTTCGACCTGGCGGTGCGCGAGGCCTACCCGAACTGCCCCAAATACATCCAGCGCCGCCAGCTGCGCCGCATCGATGGCGAGTCGGCGCCGGCCCTGCTGGGCGAAGGGCGCGCGCTCGACCAGGCCGCGCGCGCCATCGTGCGCCGCGCCGACACCGTCTTCGTGGCCAGCAACCACCAGGAGCGCGGCGCCGACGCCTCGCACCGCGGCGGCAGCCCCGGCTTCGTCCAGGTGGTGGACGACACGCTGCTGCGCATTCCCGACTACGCCGGCAACAGCCTGTTCAACACCTTCGGCAACCTGACGGTCGACCCGCGCGTGGGCCTGTGCATTCCCGACTTCGACGGCCAGCGCCTGTTGCAGCTGAGCGGCCGCGCATGCATCCTGCATGGCCAGGACGATCCGCACGGCCTGAGCGGCGGCACCGGACGCTTCTGCGAAATCGCGATCGAGCGCTGGCTGCTGCGCCGCGCGCCGCAGCGCCTGGACTGGGAATACCTGGACGCCTCCCCGTTCAATCCGGCGGTAGAGGCCTGAGTCATGGCTGACGTCATGATGTATCTGATCGACGCCATCATCCGCCACGGCCCCGTGGTCAGGGAATTCCGCCTGGCGCCGGAAGGCGGCGCGCCGCTGCCGCCGTGGCAGCCCGGAGCCCACGTCGAACTCGCATTCACTTCGCGCGCCGGCGCCCGCCACCGCAACGCCTATTCGGTGGTGGGCGAGGAGGGCGGAATGCTGCGCATCGCGGTCCAGCGCGAGGAAGGCGGGCGTGGCGGCTCGCGCGTGCTGCATGACGAATTCGAGCCGGGCATGGCGCTCGAGGTCAGCCTGCCGCTGAACGGATTCACGCTGCACCCGGGGAGCACCCGCACCGTGCTGATCGCGGGCGGCATCGGCATCACGCCGATGCTGCCGATGGCGCGCGCGCTCGAGACGGCCGGCGCCAGCTACCAATTGCACTACCTGGCGCGCGATAGCGCGCGGCTGGTGCTGGCCGCCGATTGGCAGGCCCTCGGCGAGGACCGCGTGCGCACCTATGCCACCGCAAGCGAAGGGCGCCCCGACCTGGGCCGGATGATCGGCCCGTGGCAGCCGGGCTGCGAGCTGCATGCCTGCGGCCCTTCGGTCCTGCTCGAGGCAATCCGCGCCGCCGCGACGGCGCAGGGCTGGCCGCAGCGGCACGTGCGCGTCGAAAGCTTCGGCGCGCGCGCCCACGACGAGGACCGGCCGCTGCGGGTGGTCTTACGGCAAAGCGGCATGACGCTCGACGTCGCGCCGGGCAAGTCGATCCTCGAGGCGATGATCGAGGCCGACGTGTTCGTTTCCTACGAGTGCAAGCGTGGTGAATGCGGCAACTGCTATGCTGGCGTGGTGTCGGGCGAGCCGCTGCATCGCGACGTGTGCCTGAACGCCCGGCAGCGGACCATCGGCATGACGCCCTGCGTCTCCTGGGCCAGGGGCCCGCTGCTGGAACTCGATCTGTAAGCTGTCTTCCACCACCACCAATCGAAAGGTCTCACGATGACAACGCCCACCGCAGTGCGTCCGCCGCTGCCGCCATTCACCCGCGAATCCGCGATCGAAAAAGTGCGCCTGGCCGAAGACGGCTGGAACACGCGCGACGCCGCCAAGGTGGCGCTGGCCTACAGCCTGGACACGCGCTGGCGCAACCGCGCCGAATTCGTCAACGGCCGTGACGAGGCGCGCGCCTTCCTCGAGCGCAAATGGAAGAAGGAGCTCGAGTACCGCCTGATCAAGGAGCTGTGGGCCTTCACCGACAACCGCATCGCGGTGCGCTATGCCTACGAGAGCCGCGACGACTCGGGCAACTGGTACCGCTCCTATGGCAACGAGAACTGGGAATTCGGCCCGGACGGCCTGATGGTCAACCGCTACGCCAGCATCAACGACATGCCGATCGAGGAAGAAGAGCGCAAGTTCCGCTGGCCGCTGGGACGCCGCCCCGACGACCATCCGGGGCTGTCCGACCTGGGGCTGTGAGCGCGACGGCGCGCAACGCAAGTCATCATTTCGCAGGGAGTACCGGGTGGACCAGATCCATTTGATGCACGTCTTCGTGGCGGTCGGCGAAGAAGAGGGCTTCGCCGCGGCGGCGCGGCGCCTGGACCTGTCGCCGGCCGCCGTCACGCGCGCCATTGCCGGTCTCGAGGAGCGGCTGGGCGTCAAGCTGCTGCTGCGCACCACGCGCAACGTGCGCCTGACGGAAGCGGGGCGGCGCTACCTGGACGACACGCGTGCCATCCTGGCCAGCATCGATGAAGCCAACGAGGCGGCGGCCGGCGTCAACGCGGCGCCGAAGGGCAACCTGTCGGTGACGGCCCCGGTCCTGTTCGGCAAGACCTTCGTCATGCCCTGCATCGTGCAGTTCCTGAACGAGTATCCCGAAGTCGAGGTGTCGGCGCTGTTCCTCGACCGCATCGTGAACCTGGTCGACGAAGGCGTCGACGTCGCCGTGCGCATCGGCCACCTGCCCGATTCGAGCCTCAGGGCGCTGCGCGTTGGCCAGGTGCGGCGCGTGCTGTGCGCCGCGCCCGACTATCTGGCCAGGCACCCCTTGCCGCAGCATCCGGCCGACCTGCTGCGCCATACGATCATCGCCGCCACCGGCGTCTCGCCGCGGGTCGAGTGGAAGTTCGGCGCGGTCGACGATCCGGCCATGGTGCGCCTGCGGCCGCGCCTGACGGTGACCAGCAACGACGCCGCCATCGAGGCCGCCTGCGCCGGGCTGGGCATCTGCCGGCTGCTGTCCTACCAGATCGCCGACCAGCTGACCGACGGCCGCCTCAAGATCGTCCTGTCCGAGCATGAGGAAGCGCCATGGCCGGTGCACCTGGTGCACCGCGAGAACAAGTTCGGCTCGTCCAAGGTGCGCAACTTCATCGACCTGCTGGCTGACCAGCTGCGCGCGAATCCTCATCTCCACTGAGAAACCCCTGCGTTTCGTTTGACGCAATAATGTATTGTCTTCGGCCTGATGGTTCTTGGCGGTCGAGCTTCCTGGAATGGGGTCATTCGCTGCCCGGCGCGGCGAACACCACCGCGCAGATCGCGGCCGACGGCCATACCGTGTTCACCTTCTGAACGGGCGCCGGGGCGCGCCGTGCACGTCGCCCCCCTGTTGTCTCCGGTTCAGACGATAATGTCAGGGTTATTCTAAAAAATTCGGAGACAGCATGTTCGACACCGCAAGCCGGCCCGGCGCGTTCGCGGCAGGGACCGGCCCGGCCATTTTGGAAGGGGCATACCGCAAGGCCATCTGGCGCCTGATCCCGTTCATCTTCGTCTGCTATCTGTTCAACTACCTGGACCGGGTCAACGTCGGTTTCGCCAAGCTCGAGATGCTCGACGCCCTGCAGTTCAGCGAGACCATCTATGGCCTGGGCGCCGGCATCTTCTTCATCGGCTACGTGAGCTTCGGCGTGCCGAGCAACCTGATCCTGCACCGGCTGGGCGCGCGGCGCTGGATCGCCGTCATGATGATGGCCTGGGGCTCGCTGTCGGCCTGCATGCTGTTCGTGACCACGCCGCTGGAGTTCTACCTGCTGCGCTTCTTCACCGGCGTGGCCGAAGCCGGCTTCTTCCCGGGCATGGTCCTGTATTTCACCAAGTGGTTCCCGTCGCACAAGCGCGGCCAGGTGATGGCCTTGTTCATGGCGGCGATTCCCGTCTCGGGCCTGGTCGGCGGCCCGCTCTCGGGCTGGATGCTGAGCCACTTCGCCGACGGCCAGGGCGGCATGGCTGCCTGGCAGTGGCTGTTCCTGCTGCAAGGCCTGCCCACCGTGTTCCTGGGCCTGGCGGCGCTGTTCTACCTGAACGACGGCGTGGCCCAGGCCAGCTGGCTCGGCGCCCATGAGAAGGCGGCCTTGCAGGAGGAGCTCGCGCGCGACGAGCGCGAACGACCGCCCGGCGCCAGCGCCGTGCACTCGCTGCGCGCGCTGCTGCTCGACCGCCATGTGTGGATGCTCGGCTTTATCTATTTCAGCATCAAGATGGGGGCGTACGCGATCAATTTCTGGCTGCCGTCGATCATCCGCGAGCTCGGCTTCGAGGACCTCGGCACGGTCGGCTGGCTGAGCGCGATTCCCTACCTGTTCGCCTGCGTGTTCATGGTGCTGGTGGGCCGTTCGGCCGACCGCCGGCGCGAGCGCCGCTGGCACCTGTCGGCGCCGCTCCTGATGGCGCTGGCGGGCCTGGCGATGGCCGCGCACTTCTCGGACAACGCCGTCGTCGCCATGATAGGCCTGTGCCTGGCGACGATGGGCGCGCTCGCCGGCCTGCCGATGTTCTGGCCGCTGCCGGCGGCCTTCCTCAGCAGCGCCGCCGCGGCCGGCGGCCTGGCCCTGATCAATTCGATGGGGCAGGTGGCCGGCTTCGCCAGCCCCTTCCTGGTCGGCTGGATCAAGGACCTCACCGGCAGCACCGACGTCGCGCTGTACATCCTGTCGAGCGTGATGCTGGTCGGGGCCTTGCTGGTGCTGACCGTGCCGGCGCGGCTGGTCGATCGCTGACCGCCACGGGATCAGGCGCTTGCGGGGCTGAGCAGCGCCGACACGTACAGCAGCAGCTTGTCCTCGCTGCGCGCCAGGTCCAGCCCCGTCAGTTCGCCGATGCGGCGCAGGCGGTAGTCGAGCGTGTTGCGGTGGATGCCGAGACTGGCCGCAGTGGCGGCCGAGTTCTCGTCCTGGGCGAACCAGGTGTCGAGCGTGGCGCGCAGCATGGCGCGGCTCTTGTCGCCCGCCAGGCGCGCGATCGGCATGCGCAGCTGGTGCGCCTGCCAGCCGCTGTCGAGTCCTGATAGCAGCACCGGCAGCGCCAGGTCGTAATAGCTGAACACCTGCTGCTGCGGCATGCGCAGGCGCCCCAGCCGGCTAGCGCTGCGCGCGCTCTGGTACGAGACGGCGGCGCCTTCCAGGCCGGGCAGGGCGATGCCCATCGCCAGCGTGAAAGGCAGCTCGCATTCCTCGCGCACCAGCTGGGCCAGCAAGTCCAGGCGCCGCTGCGGCGGCGTCTCGTAGCCCTTGCGCGCCGGGTCCCAGGAATCGAGCAGCACCATCTCGGACGGGCCGACGGTGGCGGTGAGCGCATCCTCGCGCCGCGCCAGCAGGCGCATCTGCAGGCGCTGGATGTCGTGCAGGGCGGCCCCGGCCTCGGCGCCGTCCGGCTGCAGTTCGAGCAGGAACGCCAGTTGCATGCGCTCGAGGTCCAGGCCCAGGCGCCGCGCCCAGCCTTCGAGCTCGGGCCGCTGCGCCGCCTCGAAGCGGATCAGGTTCAGCACGAAGGCTTCGCGGTAGCGCGAATTGTTCTGCAATTCGTTCGCCAGCGCCGCCTGTTCCAGGATCATCTCGGCCGTCAGGCGCACCAGTTCGCCGAACTGGCGGACCTCGTCCGGCGCGCCGGAGAGGCCCACCGCGCCGCACAGCTGGCCGCCCACGGAGAGAGGCAGGTTGGTGCCCGGCTGGGCGCCATGCAGCTTGCGCGCGGCCGCCGCGTCGATCTCCACGGTCAGCTTCTTGGCCAGCGCCAGCAGGGCGCCCGCATGCAGTTCGCCGATCCGCTCGGGGTTGCCGCTGGCGAGGATCACGCCGTTGGCGTCCATCACATTCACGTTGAACGGGATGATCCGCATGGTGCGGGTGACGATTTCCTGGGCAAGCCGGGTGTCGAGGATATGCATGGGGTAGGGCCTGGAAGGTGGAGCGAACCTTGTGATTATGCACAAAACTTCCTGCGCCGAGGAGGCCGAATCCGGCCGATGATGGTAAATATTGTGAGGTTGCACGAAAAATGCCGGCTATTTCCCGCTCTGGTTTGTGCGTGTCGCCGACGCTGGATATCCCTTGTTTGGCCGATAATCTTGCAGATCACCCTATTAGAAATTCGGAGACAGCATGAGCACCACCGCAAGCACATCCGGCGTCCAGGGCGGCGCCGCCGGCGCGGCCCTGTTGGACGGCGCCTACCGCAAGGCCACCTGGCGCCTGATTCCCTTCATCTTCGTCTGCTACCTGTTCAACTACCTGGACCGCGTCAACGTCGGCTTCGCCAAGCTCGAGATGCTCGACGCGCTCCAGCTCAGCGAAACCGTGTACGGCCTGGGCGCCGGCATCTTCTTCATCGGCTACGTGACGTTCGGCGTGCCGAGCAACCTGATCCTGCACCGGCTGGGCGCGCGGCGCTGGATCGCCATCATGATGATGGCCTGGGGCTCGCTGTCGGCCTGCATGCTGTTCGTGACCACGCCGATGGAATTCTATGTGCTGCGCTTCTTCACCGGCGTGGCCGAAGCCGGCTTCTTCCCCGGCATGGTGCTGTACTTCACCAAGTGGTTCCCGTCGCACAAGCGTGGCCAGGTGATGGCGCTGTTCATGTCGGCGATCCCCGTTTCGGGCCTGATCGGCGGCCCGCTGTCGGGCTGGATGCTGAGCCACTTCGCGCACGGCCAGGGCGGCATGGACGGCTGGCAGTGGCTGTTCCTGCTGCAAGGCCTGCCGACCGTGTTCCTGGGCGTGGCCGTGTTCTTCTACCTGAACGACGGCATCAGGCAGGCCGGCTGGCTGAGCGACGCCGAAAAGGCCGCGATGCAGGACGCGCTCGACCAGGACGAGCAGCAGCGCGCGAAGGGCGTGCACGCGGTGCATTCCTTCGGCGCCGTGCTGCGCGACTGGCATGTGTGGATGCTGGGCTTCATCTACTTCAGCATCCAGATGGGCGTCTACGCGATCAACTTCTGGCTGCCCTCGATCATCAAGTCGCTGGGCTTCGAGAACGCGACCACGGTCGGCTGGCTGAGCGCCATCCCCTACCTGTTCGCCGGCGTGTTCATGGTGCTGGTGGGCCGCTCGGCCGACCGCCGGCGCGAGCGCCGCTGGCACCTGTCGGCGCCATTGCTGATGGCGCTGGTGGGCCTGCTCATGGCCGCCAACTTCTCGGACAACGCGGTGATCGTGCTGGTCGGCCTCTCGCTGGCCACGATGGGCGCGCTGACCGGCCTGCCGATGTTCTGGCCCCTGCCGGCGGCCTTCCTCGGCAGCGCGGCGGCGGCCGGCGGCCTGGCCCTGATCAATTCGATGGGGCAGGTGGCCGGCTTCGTCAGCCCCTTCCTGGTCGGCTGGATCAAGGACGCCACCGGCAGCACCGACGTCGCGCTGTACATCCTGTCCACCGTCCTGTTCATCGGCGCCATGCTGGTGCTGGTCGTGCCTGCCCGTCTGGTCAATCGCTAAAGGAGAGGTCCATGAAAATCGTCATCGCTCCAGATTCGTTCAAGGAAAGCCTGTCGGCCCTCGAAGCCGCCAGCGCCATCGAGGCCGGCTTCCGGGAGATCTTTCCCGACGCCGCCTACGTGAAGGTGCCGGTGGCCGACGGCGGCGAAGGCACGGTCGAGGCCATGGTCGCCGCCACCGGCGGTCGCCAGGTCGTGTTGCAGGCCACCGGCCCGCTGGGCCGGCCGGTCGAGGCTTTCTATGGCTTGAGCGGCGACGAGTCGACCGCCGTGATCGAGATGGCCGCCGCCAGCGGCCTCGAACTGGTGGCGCCCGCCGAACGCGATCCGCTGGTGGCTACCAGCCGCGGCACCGGTGAACTGATCCGCGCCGCGCTCGATCGCGGCGCGCGCCGCTTCATCCTCGGCGTGGGCGGCAGCGCCACCAACGATGGCGGCGCCGGCATGCTGCAGGCGCTCGGCGTCGAACTGCTCGACGCGCAGGGCGCCCAGCTGGCGCCGGGCGGCGCCGCGCTGGCCCTCCTTTCGCGCATCGACGTATCAAGGCTCGACCCGCGCATCGAAGAATGCGTGTTCGAGGTGGCCTGCGACGTCAGCAATCCGCTGGTGGGCCCCAGGGGCGCGTCCGCGATCTTCGGACCGCAGAAGGGCGCCACGCCCGAGATGGTCGAGCGGCTCGACGCCAGCCTGCGCCACTACGCGGGCGTGATCGCGCGCGACCTGGGCCAGGACGTGGCCGATATTCCCGGCGCCGGCGCCGGCGGCGGCATCGCCGCGGCGATGCTGGTGTTCCTGAAGGGGCGCCTGCGTCCCGGCAGCGAGATCGTGGCCGACGCGGTGGGCCTGGACGCCTTCGTGCGCGACGCCGACCTGGTGGTCACGGGCGAGGGGCGCATCGACAGCCAGACCGTCAACGGCAAGACCCCGATCGGCGTCGCGCGCGTGGCCGGGCGCCACGCCAAGCCGGTGATCGCCATCGGCGGCTGCCTGGCGAACGACGCCAGCGCGGTGCACGCGCACGGCATCGCCGCCACCTTCAGCACCGTCATGAAGGCGGGGACGGTGGCCGAGGTGCTGGCCGGCGCGCAGTTCAACCTGCAGTGCACGGCGCGTAATATCGCGGCCGCGCTCAAGCTCGGCATGGATTTGCGGCGCTAGGCCGTCAGCGGCGTATCGACCTTCTTGAGGGTGCGCAGCACGAAGCTCGACTTGCTGTGGCGGATGCCGGGGATCTTGTACAGGCGTTCGCGCAGCAGGCGTTCGTAGTCGCGCGTGTCCTTCACCGCGATGCGCAGGAAATAATCGTAGTCGCCCGAGATCAGCGAGGCTTCCAGCACCTCGGGAATCGATTCGAGCGCGCGCCCGAATTCGTACAGCGTTTCTTCGCTGTGGCTGTCGAGCGTGACCTGCACGATCAGCTGGTCGTGGTAGCCGAGGCTCGGCAGGTCGACCTTGACCGTATAACCCTGCAGGGCTCCGCTATCCGTCATCCGCTTGATGCGGTTCCAGCACGAGGTGGTCGACAGGCCGACCGCGGCGCTGATCTCCTGCAGCGGCGTGCGCGAGTCGCGCAGCAGGATGCCCAGGATGGTCAAGTCGGTCGCATCGAAAGATTTTCTTTCTTGATTCATTGTTGACGAAAATTATTCAGGTAAGGCGGCAATTCTAGCTGAAAATATGAAGCACTTTCATGTCTTTCCTCGATAGACTTCAAGGCATGAAACCACATCCCGAATTCCTCCCGCCAGCCGCCGGCAAGGTCGCCCTGACCGGCGCCGGCCTCTTGCTCGACACCCTGGTCGCCTGCGGCGTCGACACCGTGTTCGGCTATCCCGGCGGCGCCGTGCTGCCCTTGTACGATGCGCTGGCCCAGGATGGGCGGCTGCGCCACGTGCTGGTGCGCCACGAGCAGGCCGCCGTCCATGCGGCGCAAGGCTATGCGCGCTCGACCGGCCGGCTGGGCGTCGTGTTCGTAACCTCCGGGCCGGGCATCGCCAACACCACCTCCGGCCTGCTCGACGCGCTGAGCGATTCGATCCCCATCCTGTGCGTCAGCGGCCAGGTCGCGACCGCCGCCATCGGCACCGACGCGTTTCAGGAGTGCGACGCGCTGGGCATCTCGCGCACGGTCACCAAATGGAACACGCAGGTGCGCGCCACGCGCGACATCGTCGCCACGATCCGGCGCGCGGTGGTTGAAGCGAGCGAGGGCCGGCCCGGCCCGGTGCTGGTGGACGTGCCCAAGGATATCCAGGCGCGCGCCGTGGACGCGGCCGACTTCGGGCGCCAGGTAAAGCCGTCTCCGATGCTGCGCGCCGTGGACGACGACCGGGATGGCCTGGACGCCGCGGCGCTGCTCATCCGCCAGGCGCGGCGCCCGGTGTTCTACGGCGGCGGCGGCTTGATCAACGCGGGGCTGGACGCCTGCGCCGCCTTCACGCGCCTGGTGCGCTGGAAGGACGCGCCATGCACGCTCACCCTGATGGGGCTGGGCGCCTTTCCGGCCTCGGACCGGCGCTGGCTGGGCATGCTCGGCATGCACGGCACGCTGGAAGCGAACCTGGCGATGCATGGCGCCGACCTGGTCGTGTGCGTCGGCGCGCGCTTCGACGACAGGGTGACCGGACGGCTGGCCGACTTCTGTCCAGGCGCGCAGATCGTCCACATCGACATCGATCCGCGCTCGATCGGCAAGGTGGTGGCGGCCGATGTCGGCCTGCGCGGCGATTGCGGCGCGGTGCTGCGCGGCCTGCTGGACCGCCTTGTCGGCCTGCGCGCCGATCCCGCCTTGCTCAGGGATTGGTGGCGCACCATCGACTCCTGGCGCGCCGAGCGCTGCCTCGACTTCGCCGCGCAGGATGCCGCGATCGTCCCGCAGCAGCTGATGTCCACCCTGGCCGGGCGCCTGGCTGGCAGGAATGCGATCGTCTCGACCGACGTCGGCCAGCACCAGATGTGGGCCGCGCAATACCTGGGCTTCGAGGCGCCGCGCCGCTGGCTGACCTCGGGCGGCGCCGGCACCATGGGCTATGGCTTGCCGGCGGCGATCGGGGCCCAGGTCGCGCATCCGGACGCGCTGGTCGTGTGCGTCAGCGGCGATGCCTCGGTGCTGATGAATATCCAGGAGCTGTCGACCGCGGTGCAGCACCGCTGTCCGGTCAAGCTGGTCCTGTCGAACAACGGCTGCATGGGCATGGTGCGCCAGTGGCAGGAGCTGCATCATGGCGGGCGCTATAGCCACAGCTACACCGAAGCCTTGCCCGACTTCGTGGCGCTGGCGCGCGCCTTCGGCTGGGAGGCGAGGAGGGTGGAGCAGGCGGGCGAACTGGAAGCGGCGATGGATGCCTGCCTGGACTCCAGCCGGCCCTTCCTGCTCGATGTGCGGGTGGCGCAGGCCGAGAACTGCTTCCCGATGATGCCTCCCGGGCGAGGACACCACGAGATCATGCTGGGCAAGGATCGCTGGTATCGACACGCTCAGTAGTTGTCCGTATTGAAAATGATTCTCATTCGCGATAGGATGCCGGTTTCCATCATGAATCCTGCATGCCATGCTTCTTGCGCCCCTTCGCCCGCTCCTGATCGTCCTTGCCCTGTCTCAGGCTTTCCCAGTGTTGGCGGCGCCGCAGGAGCTCGATGAACAGGACATGCAGGCGGTGCGCGTCACGGCGACCCGGGCGCAGGGCTTCATGCCGAACACCGTGGAGGCGGGGAGCTTTCGTGGTTCGGACGTCATGGACGTGCCCTCGACCGTCAATGTGATCACGCGCGAGGTGCTCGAGCTGCAGGCCGCCGCCGGCCTGTACGACGCGCTGCGCAACACGGCCGGCGTCACCCGCCAGCAAAATGGGGGCGACACCTGGGACCAGCTGGTCATCCGCGGCATCGCGGTCGAGAACCGCACCAACTACCGCCTCAACGGCTCACTGCCGCTGATGAACTTCGGCCAGGTCGCGATGGAGAATAAAGAGCGGGTCGAGGTGCTCAAGGGCGCCACCGCCCTGTACTACGGCTTCACTTCGCCGGCCGGCGTGGTCAACTTCGTCACCAAGCGCGCCGGCAGCGTGCCGGTCGACACGGTCGGGCTGGCGTTGGACGACAACGGCTCGGCCGTCGCCAGCGCCGACGTGGCGCGCCGCTTCGGGCAGCGCCAGGAATTCGGCGTGCGCGTCAATGCGGCCGGCGGCACGCTCGGCTCGCACCTCGACGGCGTCGGCAACGGCAACCGCGGTTTCGCCTCCGCCGCCTCGACTGGCGCGTGAGCGAGCGCCTGCGCCTGCGCGCCGACCTCGAGTACGACAAGCGCCGCGTGACCGAGCAGGTCGGCGTCAACCTGCCGCCGGTGGCCGGCGGCGCCATCCAGTTGCCGCGTGCCGTCGACCCGCGCCGCCTCGTCGGCCCCGACTGGGCGCGCTTCGAGACGCATGCGCGCAACGTCCAGCTGCGCGCCGACGTCGCGCTGAACCAGGACTGGGCCCTGACCCTGGAGGCCGGCCACGCCGAGACCAAACGCGAGCGCAACCTGCCGATCTTCCGCTTCGATAATGCGGCCAGCGTCGCCACCGGGGCCGGCCGCATCAGCGGCAACTCGCAGTTCGCGGACGTCGATTCGGACATGCTGCGCGCCGAGCTGGCCGGGCGCTTCGCGACCGGCGCGCTGACCCACGACCTGACGCTCGGCGCCAGCGGCACCGACAAGGGCCAGGCGCCGGTCTACCAGTCCAACTACACGATCCCGTTTCAAAACCTGTACGACCCGGTCCCGATCCGCAACGCCGGCTTCGGCGCCGTGCCGACGCAGCCGACCACCGCCGCGCTGGAAAGCCGCGACAAGGGCCTGTACCTGGTCGACCGTATCCAGCTGGGCCAGTGGCAGCTGATCGGTGGCGTGCGCCGGGTCGACTACGCGAGCCGCCAGGGCGCCAACCGCTACGACGTGAGCGAAACCACCCCGCTGGCGGCCGTGACCTGGCGCGCCCGCGCCGACTTCTCGCTGTATGCCTCGATGGCCGAAGGGCTGGAGGAAGGCGAGGCGGCGCCGGCCGGCAGCGCCAACGAGGGCACCCGCCTGGCGCCGGGCGAGAGCAAGCAGAAGGAGGTCGGCGCGCGCTGGCGCACCGGCGGCGGCTTCCTGACCCAGCTGGCGCTGTTCGACATCGACCGTCCCGGCTACTACACCAATGCCGCCAACGTGTTCACCGCCGACGGCGAGCAGCGCTATCGCGGCGTCGAGCTGTCGGCGCAAGGGCGCGTCACGCGCCGCCTGTCCTGGCAGGGTTCGGCCCAGGTGCTCGATCCCGAGTTCCGCGACATCGGCGCCGCCTACGACGGCAAGCTGCCCGAGAACGCGGCGCGCCGCACCGCCAGCAGCTTCCTGGCCTACGAGCTCGATGCGGTGCCCGGCCTGTCGCTGACCCTGGGCGCGTATTACACGGGCAGGCGCCCGGTGAATGACCTGAACCAGGCCTGGCTGGGCGGCACGACCCTGTTCAGCGTGGGCGGGCGCTATGCCACGCAGGCCTTCGGCAAGCGCACCACCTGGCAGCTCAACATCGACAACGCGGGCGACAAGCAGTACTGGGCCGGCGCCGGCACGCGCCTCTCGGCCGGCCTGCCGCGCCTGGTCAAGCTGTCGGTGAAGGTGGACCTGTGAAGGCGGCGCCGGATTCGCCATGGCGCTGGCGCCTGCCGACCGTGCGCGAGGTCTGGTTCCAGCTGCACTGGTTCGTCGGTATCACGGCCGGCACCTTGCTGGCCGTGATCGGCCTCACCGGCGCCATCCTCGCGTTCGAGGACGAGATCGTGGAAAGCATCAATCCCGGCGTGTTCGCCGTGCCGGTGCAGGAGCGGACGCGCCTGGAGCCGGAACAGATCCTGCGCGCGGCGCGCCAGGCCCATCCCGGCGAACGGGTCGCCAGCATCTCGATCGCGGCGCAGCCCGGCAGCACCGTCGGCGTACGCTTCGCCCCGCCGCCCGGGGAGCGGCGTGGCGTGGAAATCCGCATCCACCCCTATGACGGCAGCGTGCTGCCCGCCGTGCGTGGCGCGGCCTTTTTCGAGTTCGTCGATGCGCTGCACCGTTGGCTCTTGCTGCCGCGCGCGCCGGGCCGCATCGTGCTCGGCATCCTGGCCCTGTGCCTGGTGGGCCTGGCGCTCAGCGGCCTGTATCTGCGCTGGCCGCGCAAGAAGGACTGGCGCAGCTGGCTGACCTTCAACACGTCGCTGCGTGGCCGATCCTTCCTGTGGGCGCTGCACGCGATCGCCGGCACCTGGGCCCTGGTCGCCTACCTGGTGGTGGCAGGCACCGGACTTTACTGGAGTTTCGACATCGTACGCGGCGCCTTGCAGGACTGGGCCGGCGCACCAATGGCGCAGCCGCGCGAAGGCAGATCCGCCGCCGCGCCGCGTGGCGCGGGAGGCCTGGCGCCGGCCTGGAATACCTTCGTGTCGACCGCGCCCGGCTGGTCGAGCGCGACCATCCGCTTGCCGGAGCGCGCGAGCGGCGCCTACCAGCTGACCTGGCTCGCGCAGGATGCGCCGCACGACCGCGCGCGCAACCGCATGACCGTCGGCGGCGGCGGCGCGGTGCGCCACGACGAGCGCCATGCCGACAAGAGCGTCGGGCAGCGCGCCCTGACCACCATCCGTCCGCTGCACACGGGGACCTATTTCGGATTGCCGGGGCGGATCGTCATGATGTTGGCCAGCCTGGCCTTGCCTGGCTTCGCGATCACCGGCTGGATGCTCTACCTTGGCCGGCGGCGCCAGAAGCGTGCGCTAGCGCGCGAGCGCAGCCTGGCGGCGCGGGCCGAGGTGAACACCGACGTGGTCGCGACGGGTGCGCCGGTCCTGGTGGCCTTCGCGACCCAGGGCGGCCAGGCCGAACGGATCGCGCTGCACAGCGCCGGGGCGCTGCGTGCGGGCGGCCGCGCGGTCGACCTGCGTCCCGTGTCGGCGCTGGCGCCGGGCGACCTGGCCGGCTACGGGCAGGCGCTGTTCGTGGCCAGCACTTTCGGCGAAGGCGAGGCGCCCGATTCCGCGCGGCGCTTCAGCCGCGAGCTGGAAGCGTGGCATTCGATGTTCGACAGTTGCCGCTTCGCGGTGCTGGCGCTGGGCGACCGCAACTACGCGCGTTTCTGCGGCTACGGCCACGCGCTCGAGCGCCGCCTGCAGGCGCTGGGCGGCAAGCCGCTGTTCCCGCTGATCGAAGTGGACCAGGGCGACGCAACGGCGCTGGGACGCTGGATGCATGCGCTGGGCGGGCTTGGCGCCGCGGCGGGAGAGCTGCCGCCCGGCGCCGCGGCCGCACCGTTTTCCGACTGGGTGCTGCATTCGCGGCGCCTGCTCAACCCCGGCAGCCTGGGCGCGCCGATGTACGAGATCGCCTTGCGCCCAAGCCTGGAGGCCGGCTGGCAGCCGGGCGACCTGCTCGAGGTCGCCGTCCCCGAGGCGCCTGCGGCGCCGCGCCGCTATTCGATCGCCAGCGTGCAGGCGGACGGCGCGCTGGAGCTGCTGGTGCGCCAGCAGCGCCACGCGCATGGCCTCGGCCTGGCCTCCGGCTGGCTGACCGAGCGCCTGGCCATCGGTGGATCGGTGCGTGCGCGCCTGGTCGCCAATCCGGGCTTTCACGCGCCGGACGACGACCGTCCGTGCATCTATATCGGCAACGGCTCGGGCATGGCCGGCTTGCGCGGCCACCTGCGCAGCCGCGCCGGCATGGGACGGGGCCGCAACTGGCTGCTGTTCGGCGAGCGCCAGCGCGCCTTCGACAGCCTGTGCGCCGCCGAGCTCGCGGTTCTGCAGTCGGCGGGCATGTTGCCCGAACTCGACCTGGCGTTCTCGCGCGACCCGCAGCCCGAATACGTCCAGGACCGCCTGCATGCGCGCGCCGACCTGCTGCGACGCTGGATCGACGACGGCGCCACGATCCACGTCTGCGGCAGCCTGCAGGGCATGGCCGGGGCGGTGCACGAGGCGCTGGCCGCTATCCTGGGGCAGGCCCGGCTCGAGCAGCTGATGGAGACCGGCCGTTACCGGCGCGACGTCTACTGAGCCGCGTTCATTGCGATCGTACGGCGCCTGCAGGGTGGCGCCGCTCTCGTTATACTGCGCGCATGAACATTTCCCCATCCGACGCCGACGGCGATTTCCAGGCCCTCGTGGCGGCGCGCCGCAATTTCACGCTGCGGCGACTGCACGCGCCCGGACCCGATGCCCAGGCGCTTGCCCGCATCGTCGAAGCGGCCGCGCATGCGCCCGACCACGGCCTGCTGCGGCCGTGGCGCTTCGTGCTCATCCCGCAGGAGCGGCGCGCCGACCTGGGCGAGGTGTTTGCCGAGGCCCTGGCCGAGCGCGATCCCGGCTGCGGCGAAGACGCGCTGGCCACCGCGCGCGAGAAGGCGCAGCGCGCGCCCTGCCTGCTGGTGGCGGTGCTGCGCGACGATCCCGCGGCCAAGGCGATTCCGGTGGCCGAGAAGCTGGTCTCGCTCGGCTGTGCATTGCAGAACCTGTTGCTCGCGGCCGGCGTCGCCGGCTTCGCGACCGGCCTGGCCAGCGGCGCCGCGATGGACGTCCCGGGCATGCGCCGCCTGCTGCGCCTCGCGCCGCACGAGCGCGCGATCTGCTTCATCGGCCTGGGCACGGCGGCGCTGGAAAAACCGCCGCGCCCAAGGCCGGACGCGGCGGATTACCTGAGCAGCATCTAGCACGCGCTCGATCGGTCCCAGCCCGGTTGCGCCCCCCAGCCCCACGTCCCGAACGGCGGCAGTCGCCATGACGAGCTTCGGCTGCCAGGCCGAATTCACAATTTCAACGGTTAGCTCGGCCGTTTTTGATCCACATCAAGTTTTTATTTAGTCAACGAATTGTAGGATGCGGCATGCGCAATCGCCGCTTTCACGCGAATGCGCTTCCCGGTGCGCCGCACTGTTCCCGGCGCCCCTGTTTCGTTCGTTTCCACGGGCCTCGCCCTGAATGTATCGTGAGCCGACATCGCATCGCACCCCGCCAGTTCCTGGCAACCCTGCCCCTGTTCGCCGACCTCTCGCCCGAGCAGCTCGACCTGCTCGCGCAAGCGACCACCGAGCTGCACGTGCCGCGCGGCCGCGTGGTCGTCGAGCGCGGCGAATCCTGCAGCGGCCTGCACGCCGTGATCTACGGCGACGTCAAGCTCTCCATCGTCTCGAGCGAAGGCGACGAGAAGGTGGTCGAACTGATCGGCCCCGGCCAGAGCTTCGGCGAGGCGCCGCTGTTCATGGAGCGTCCCTACATGACCCAGGCCGAGACGCTGGCCGACAGCATGCTGCTGCACATCGCGAAGCACGCGATCTACGCCCAGATCGAACGCAATCCCGGCTTCGCCCGGCGCCTGCTGGCGTCCATGAGCCGGCGCCTGCACGGCCTGATCTCGGACGTCGAGTCCTATACGCTACGCAGCGGCAGCCAGCGCATCGTCAGCTACCTGCTCAAGGACGATCCGCCGCAGGGCGCGCAGGTGACGCTGGCGGCGCGCAAGAAGATGATCGCGTCGCGCCTGTCGCTGTCGCCCGAATACTTTTCGCGCGTGCTGCACGACATGGCCCACCGCGGCATGGTCGGCATCGCCGGGCGCAGCATCACCATCCTCGACATCGAGCGCCTGCGCGCCTACGAAGGCTGACGCCGCGCCGTCATCAACCATCCACGGAGGCGTTTCATGTACATGCACCTGACCGAATTCACCGACAACGCCCTGCGGCTGCTGGTCTACCTGGGCAACCACCGCGAGCGGGTCGCGACTATTAACGAGATCGCCGAGCGCTACGGCATTTCGCGCCACCACCTGGCCAAGGTGTCCTGCGTGCTGTCCGCGTCCGGGCTGATCGAGACCTCGCGCGGCCGCCTGGGCGGGATGCGCCTGGCCGGCGCGCCGCGCGACATCCGCCTGGGCGAAGTCGTGCGCTGCACCGAGCGCGGCCTGGCGCGCGGCGCGCGCGGCGGCGCGGATGGCGAGCGGCCGCCATGCGGCCAGCCTGACGACCGCCTGCAGCAGTCGCTGGCGGTGGCCACCGCCGCCTATCTGGCCGAACTCAATCGCGTGACCCTGGCCGACCTGATTCCCGGCAGCGGCGAGGCGCACGGCGACGTGCCGGGCTGGCTGGCCACGAACGCCTGGCGCTGGCGGCACTCGGCGCTGGAAGAGGGGGCGTGACATGGCGCCGGCGCTTCGCCGGCCTGTCCAGAAAAGCGCACGACCGTGCGCAACCGCTTCCGCACGCGATGGTGTCGCTTCGGCTAGAATGTTTGCCCATGAATGGAAGGCCGCCTTCCACGCCGCGACACCCAAGTTATAGGAAGACCATGAGTACCGATAGTAATCTGAACGAAGCCCAGAACACCCAATTGCGCATCGACGCGCTCGAATACCACCGCAGCCCGACCCGCGGCAAGATCGAAGTGGTGGCCACCAAGCCGCTGTCGAACCAGCGCGACCTGTCGCTGGCCTACTCGCCGGGCGTGGCCTACGCCTGCGAGGAAATCGCCGCCGACCCGGCGACCGCCTTCGACTACACCTCGCGCGGCAACCTGGTGGCCGTGATCTCGAACGGCACCGCGGTGCTGGGCCTCGGTAATATCGGCCCGCTGGCGTCGAAGCCGGTCATGGAAGGCAAGGGCTGCCTGTTCAAGAAGTTCGCCGGCGTCGACGTGTTCGACCTGGAGCTGGACGAGCTGGATCCGGACAAGCTGGTCGACGCCATCGCCATGCTCGAGCCGACCGTGGGCGGCATCAACCTCGAAGACATCAAGGCGCCGGAATGCTTCTACATCGAGAAGAAGCTGCGCGAGCGCATGAACATCCCGGTCTTCCACGACGACCAGCACGGCACCGCCATCATCTCGACCGCCGCGCTGCTCAACGCGCTGAAGGTGGTCGGCAAGGACATCGGCCAGATCAAGCTGGTCTGCTCGGGCGCCGGCGCGGCGGCCATCGCCTGCCTCGACATGATGGTGCTGCTGGGCGTGAAGCAGTCGAACATCTACGTCACCGACTCGAAGGGCGTGATCTGGCAGGGCCGCGAAGCGAACATGGAAGCCAACAAGGCGCGCTATGCGCAGGCGACCGATGCCCGCACCTTGGGCGACATCGTCAAGGATGCCGACGTGTTCCTGGGCTGCTCGACCGCCGGCGTGCTCACCGCCGAGATGGTCAAGACCATGGTCGACAAGCCGGTGATCCTGGCCCTGGCCAACCCGGAACCCGAGATCCGTCCAGAAGTGGCGAAGGCCGCGCGTCCGGACGTCATCATCGCCACCGGCCGTTCGGACTATCCGAACCAGGTCAACAACGTGCTGTGCTTCCCTTACATCTTCCGTGGCGCGCTGGACTGCGGCGCGACCCGCATCACCGACGAGATGAAGCTGGCCTGCGTGACCGCGATCGCCGAACTGGCCGAAGCCGAGGCGAGCGACGTTGTGGCGCTGGCCTACGAAGGCCAGGACCTGACCTTCGGCCCCGAATACATCATCCCGAAGCCGTTCGATCCGCGCCTGCTGGCGGCGATCGCGCCGCGCGTGGCCGAGGCGGCCGCCGCATCGGGCGTGGCGACCCGTCCGATCGCGGACATGGACGCCTACCGCGACCAGCTGGGCCAGATGATCTACCACACCGGTTTCTTCATGAAGCCGGTGTTCAACAAGGCGCGCGCCAACCTGCGCAAGGTGGCCTACGCCGAAGCGGGCGAGCCGCGCGTGCTGCGCGCGGTGCAGACGGTGGTGGACGAGGGCATCGCCCAGCCGGTGCTGATCGGCGACGAGGGCGCGATCGCGCGCGCCGTCAAGCAGGCCGGCCTGCGCCTGCAGGCGGGCGTGGACTACACGGTCATCGCGGCGGAAAGCGACACGACGCTGCAGGGCACGCGCCTGCTCAAGTCGGGCCAGGTCGACGCCCTGATCTGCGGCATGACCGGCAGCTACGACAGCCACCTGGAACACGTCCGGAACGAGATCGGCGTGGCGCCGGGCGCCGAAGTGCTGGCCGCGATGAACGCGCTGGTGCTCGACAAGCTGACCCTGTTCATCACCGACACCTACGTCAACGAGACCCCGAGCGCCCAGGAACTGGCGGCGATCACCCGCCTGGCGGCCGACGCCATGCAGCACTTCGGCCTGGAGCCGAAGGCGGCGCTGCTGTCGCACTCGTCGCAGGGCTCGTCCGAGCGTCCGTCGGCGCGCCGCATGCGTGAAGCCCGCGCCCTGCTGGCGGAACAGGCCCCAGAGCTGGCGGTGATCGGCGAGATCCACGGCGACGCCGCGCTGTCGCAGGAAATCCGCGACATCTACAACATCGACGCCGGCTACGCGGGCAGCGCCAACCTGCTGGTGATGCCGTCGCTGGACGCGGCCAACATCCTGTTCAACGTGCTCAAGGTCGCCAGCGGCAAGGGCGTGACGGTGGGCCCGATCCTGCTGGGCGCGGCCAAGTCGGTGCACATCCTGAGCCCGAGCGCCACCGTGCGCCGCATCGTCAACATGACGGCGCTGGCTGCCGCGCAAGTCGTTTAATGCGCTAACCCTCCCCATCCGGCGGCCCCTTGCGAGGGGCCGTCGCGTTTTTTGGCTTTCTCCATGATTTCCGTGATCGACCTCGCATTGAACTTCGGCCTGGGCGCCTCGCTCGGCATCGCCGGCGGCATGCTGGGCATCGGCGGCGGCCTGATCGCCATTCCGGTGCTGGGCCTGTTGTACGGCATGAACCAGCACCTGGCCCAGGGCACGGCGCTGGTGATGATCGCGCCGAACGTGGCGATCGGCTTCTGGCGCTATCACCAGAAGCATCCGGTCGACCTGCGCTCGGTCGGCGTGGCCGGCCTGTGCTCGATCGGGACCGCCTGGCTGGCGGCGCGCTTCGCGGTGGCGATCGACGCCGAGGTGCTGCACTACGCCTTCGCGCTGTTTCTGCTCGCGCTGGCGCTGTACTTCGGCTGGCCGTCGCGGCGCAAGACCGGCGCGCCACCCCCGCCCGTGAAGGAAGTGCCGGGCCGGTTGATGCCGGCGATCGGCATCGCCAGCGGCGCGGTGTCGGGCTTCTTCACGATCGGCGGCGGCATGGTGGTGGTGCCGGCGCTGGTGAGCCTGTTCAAGATGCCGCAGACGCGCGCCCAGGGCATGGCGCTGGCGCTGGTGGTGCCGGGCGCCTTCGTGGCGCTGGCCACCTATGGCCACAGCGGCGCGGTCGACTGGCAGGTCGGCCTGCCGCTGGCGCTGGGCGGCGTGCTGACCGTGTCGTGGGGCGTGCACCTGGCGCATACCTTGCCGGCACGCCTGTTGCGGGTGGCGTTCAGCACGGTGCTGCTGGCGGCCGCCGTCACCATGCTGGTGACCGGCGGCGCTGCGGCGGGCTAAACCGCGCGGGCGCGGCGACGGCGCAATGTCAGTCCCGTCGCGCCGATTGCGAGCAGGGCCAGCGTGGCCGGTTCCGGCACCTCGTTTGGCCCCACGTAGCGCGGGACGATGCGGGACACGTGTTCTTGGTAGCCGCCGTTAAAATCGAGCCACTGCTCATACCCGGGGTCCAGGGACCCTGCGGAGACGGTGCCTCGGTGGGCGCCTGCGAAGTCGTAGAAGCCGGGGCCATCCTCCGTAACCCGGTATATCGAAGTCGTGTAATGGGCAGTGTAATAGAGGATGCCCGATGGGTCGGATGCGAACCTGATGCTGAACGATGTGTACTGGTCGCCGCCAAAGTTGCTGTAGATGCGGAAATTGGTCGGGCCGTCGCGCAAGAAATGGGTGCTCACTTCGGTGATCTGGGTACTGCCTTCGGAATGCTCCGGTGATATGCGCATTTCGAACGGCTGGCCGACTCCCTGGATCGGTAGTCCGAACCTGAAATCGGCAATGGACCCATCGGTATCGTGCTGCACGAAGTACCCGGTTAGCGGGCCCTTGAAATTATATTGCACGTATCCCGCCCATGCTGGCAGCGCACACAGCAGCCCTGCAACGAGCCCAATTACTTTCTTGATCATGTTGTCTCTCCCTGGTTAAATGAAAACCGGGCAGGGAGCAAGTAACGTGCCAAAAAATCAAAAATTATTGCAATCAAGGACTTGGCGTTTCATCTATGCGATTTTGTCGGACGCCTGTAATGCCGGCCGACAGCAAAAATCAGTTGGCGATGCCGTCGTCGTCACCGAACCGGTCGAGCAAGAACGCGATGAAGGCGCGCGCCCGCGCCGACTGGTGCTGGCGATTGGGGTAATACAGATACAGGTCGGCTCCTGGCTGCATGTAGCCGGGCATGACGATCCTCAGGCGTCCGCTCTCCACATACTTCTTCAGGTCCCATTCCGAGCGCACCAGAATGCCGTGTCCGTCCAGCGCCCAACCCAAGGCGATGTCGCCGTCGTTGCTCGACAGCGCGCCCTCAACTTTCACCGAGACGCTGCGTCCCTCGTGCACCAGGCGCCAGACGCCGTACGCATCGTCGTTCTGGCGGTGGACAATGCAGCGGTGCGCCGCCAGCTCGTCGAGGGTCGTCGGCTCTCCATGCCGTTCGAGGTAGCGCGGCGAGGCGCACAGGAAGCGCCGGTTCGACATGATGCGGCGCGCCACCAGGCGCTGGTCGGGCAGTTCGCCGAAGCGGATCGCCAGGTCGATGCCGCCCGCGACCAGGTCGACCGGGCGGTCGGTGACGTCGAGCTGCACCTCGACCTGCGGATAGCGCTGGGCGAAGCTCGATACCAGCGGCGCGATCGCCGTGCGTCCGAAGCCCAGCGACGCGTTCACCTTCAAGAGGCCGCGCGGCACCGAGCGCGTGCCGGACACCGCTTCTTCCATCTCGCGCAGCTCGGCCAGGATCCGGGTCGCGTAGTGCAGATAGGTTTCGCCTTCGGGCGTCAGGCTGCTGGTGCGGGTGGTACGGTTCACCAGGCGCACGCCCAGGTGTTCTTCGAGCTGGGCCAGGCGCTTGGTGGCGGCCGGCGGGGTCAGGTCCAGTTCGCGGGCGGCCGCCGACAGGTTGCCGTGGCGCGCCAGCAGGACGAAGAATTCGAGGTGGGAAGCGAGCTCGTTTTTCACCGCAGGTTAAGAATCTAGTGAATCCGGCTCAATCATAACCGCCTTTGGAGCGAATAATCTGGTGGCTCGTACAACCGCAAGCGAAGGAACACCAGATGAGAATCGTCGAGATCCGCGAAAAAACCGTCCCGATCAGCTCCCCGATCCGCAACGCCTACATCG
The DNA here is from genome assembly GCF_050434365.1 of Massilia sp. UYP32. Taxonomy (NCBI): domain Bacteria; kingdom Pseudomonadati; phylum Pseudomonadota; class Betaproteobacteria; order Burkholderiales; family Oxalobacteraceae; genus Massilia; species Massilia sp. UYP32. The sequence goes on along the minus strand of NZ_JBNDIK010000035.1, from coordinate 5,187 downwards.
ACTTCAGCAAGATGACGCTGAGCGTGGTCGCCGTCGTCACGGACGTCATGCGCGACGGGAAGCCGGTGATCGGCTACGGCTTCAATTCCAACGGCCGCTACGGCCAGGGCACGCTGATGCGCGAGCGCTTCATCCCGCGCATCCTCGAGGCCGATCCGGCGTCGCTGCTCGATGCCGACGGCGACAACCTGGATCCGCACAAGGTGTGGCAGGCGATGTTCACCAACGAGAAACCGGGCGGGCATGGCGAGCGCTCGGTGGCCATCGGCACCATCGACATGGCGGTGTGGGACGCGACCGCCAAGATCGCCGGCAAGCCGCTGTTCCAGCTGCTGGCCGAGCGGTATGGCAACGGCGAGCCGGATCGTACAGTGTTCGTCTACGCGGCCGGCGGCTATTATTATCCGGGCCAGGACCACGGCAAGCTGAAGGACGAGATGCGCAGCTACCTGGATCGCGGCTACACGGTGGTCAAGAAAAAGATCGGCGGCGCTTCGCTTGACGAAGACCTGCGCCGCATCGATTCGATCCTGAGCGTGCTGGGGGATGGCCAGAAGCTGGCGGTGGACGCCAACGGCCGCTTCGACCTGGACACCGCGATCCGCTACGCCAAGGCGCTGTCGCAGTACGACCTGTTCTGGTACGAGGAAGCCGGCGACCCGCTCGACTACGAACTGCAGGCCACCTTGCGCAACTACTACGACAAGCCGATGGCCACCGGCGAGAACCTGTTCTCGATGCAGGACGCGCGCAACCTGATCCGCCACGGCGGCATGCGTCCGGACCGCGACTGGCTGCAGTTCGATTGCGCGCTGAGCTATGGCCTGGTGGAGTACCTGCGCACGCTCGACATGCTGCGCCAGCACGGCTGGTCGGCCAGCCGCTGCATTCCGCATGGCGGCCACCAGATGTCCCTGAACATCGCGGCCGGACTGGGGCTGGGCGGCAACGAGTCCTATCCCGACCTGTTCCAGCCGTATGGCGGCTTCCCGGACGGGGTGAAGGTCGAGAATGGATACATCACGATGCCCGACCTGCCGGGGATCGGCTTCGAAGGGAAGGCCGACCTGATCGCCGAAATGCGGCGCTTGACCGATTGACAGTCAGTCTTTCAGGCCTGACCCGGGCCTGGCCTGGGCCGCGTGCAGGTCGGCCTTGACGGTATCGGGCGCCAGGTTGTTGACGACGTTGCCGATGAATTTGCTGCTGGCAAGGCCCGCGACGATGCGGTCCTTGCCTTCCTTGAGCGCCGCGTAGCCTTCGGCGGCCACCTTCGCCGGCGACGCCTTTTCTCCCACGCCGAGTTTATTGGTCAGCATGTCGGCGCGCGGCCAGAAATTGGTGTCGACCTGGCCCGGCATCAAGAGCGTGATGGTAATGCCTTCGATGCCGCTGTCCTTGAGCTCGGACTTGACCGCTTCGGCGAACGACACCAGGAAGGCCTTGGTCGCGCCATACACCGCCTCGTACGCCGTCGGCATGGTGCCCGAGATCGAGGCGGTGAACAGCAGCTTGCCGGCGCCTTGCTCGACCATGTCGGGCAGGATGCGCTTGGTCAGGTGGACTTGCGAGATCGTGTTCAGCTGGATCATCGCGATCTCTCGTTGCAGGTCGGTGCCGCCGACGAAGCGGCCGCCCAGGCCGACGCCGGCGTTGAGGGCGGCGGCGGCCAGCGGGCGGCCCGCGGCGCGCACCGCCGCGTACAGGGTTTCGACGCCGTCGAAGTCGGTAAGGTCGGCCACCACAGTGGCAACTTGCGCGCCGCGGCTTTTCAGCTCGTCGGCCGCGGCGTCCAGGCCGGCCTGCGTGGTGGCGGTGATGATGAGGTCATGGCCGTCGGCCGCGAACTGGTGGGCCAGTTCGTAGCCGATGCCGCTGGAGGCGCCGGTGATCAGCGCCAGGGGACGATGGGTTTGCTCTGTCATTGCTGGCTCCTTCGATTGATCGTTGGGGCCAGCGTAGCATGCTGAAAAAATTGCCCTCGTCCGGCTGGGCAAATCGCTTCTAGGCGTCTAGATAGCGCGCGACCGCCTGTCCCACTTGGGTGGTGTTGGCGGCGCCGCCCATGTCCGGCGTGCGCGGGCCCTCGACCAGGCATTTCTCGATGGCGGCCAGCATGGCGTCGTGCGCCGCGGTGTAGGTGGCGTCGCCCTGGCCCAGGAACTCGAGCATCATCGCGCCGGACCAGATCATCGCGATCGGGTTGGCGATGTTCTTGCCGTAGATGTCGGGCGCCGAGCCGTGCACCGGTTCGAACAGCGAAGGGAAGGTCCGTTCCGGATTCAGGTTGGCCGATGGCGCGATGCCGATGGTGCCGGTGCAGGCCGGGCCGAGGTCGGACAGGATGTCGCCGAACAGGTTCGAGGCCACCACCACGTCGAAGCGCTCGGGCGAGATCACGAAGCGCGCGCACAGGATGTCGATGTGGTACTTGTCCCATTTGACGTCGCCATACTGCTGGCCGATGGCGGCCACGCGCTCGTCCCAGTAGGGCATCGAGATCGAGATGCCGTTCGACTTGGTGGCGGCGGTCAGGTGTTTCCTGGGGCGGCGCTGGGCCAGGTCAAAAGCGTACTTGAGGATGCGGTCGGTGCCGTGGCGAGTGAAGACCGATTCCTGCAACACGAATTCGCGCTCGGTCCCTTCGAACATCTTGCCGCCCACCGAGGAGTATTCGCCTTCGGTGTTTTCGCGCACCACGTAGAAGTCGATGTCGCCCGGCTTCTTGTTCGCCAGCGGGCAGGGCACGCCGGGCATCAGGCGCACCGGGCGCAGGTTGACGTACTGGTCGAACTCGCGCCGGAACTTGAGCAGCGAGCCCCACAGCGAAATATGGTCGGGCACCGTCTCGGGCCAGCCGACGGCGCCGAAATAGATGGCTTCGAAACCGTCCAGTTGCTGGCGCCAGTCGTCCGGCATCATCTTGCCGTGCTGCGCATAGTAGTCGCAGTCGGCCCAGGCGAAGGTGGTGAATTCGAAGCCGATGCCGAAGCGGCGGGCAGCCACCTCGAGGGCGCGCAGGCCCTCGGGCATGACTTCCTTGCCGATGCCGTCGCCGGCGATGACTGCGATCTTGTGGGTTTTCATGGGGCGTGGCTCCTGAGTGCTGGATGAGTGTGGTGAGCATAATCCGAAACACTCTGTTTATAATATGGCCTTTCGTAGTATCAAGGAACACGTAGCGTGAATAATCTGCTGGAGAATGCCGACCTGCGTGTGTTCGTGACCGTCGTGCGCAAGGGTTCGTTCGCCCAGGCCGCCGCCGAGCTGGGGATGTCGGCGGCCTATGTCAGCAAGCGCATCGGCGTGCTCGAAGAAGCGCTGGGCGTGCGGCTGTTCCAGCGCACCACGCGCCGCATCGTCATTACCGAAGAGGGCGAGCAGGCCTTCGGGCGGGCCCAGGCGATCCTGGACAGCCTGGACGACCTGGTCGACGAGGTGTCCGAGCGGCGCCGCGAGCCCAGTGGCCGGGTGCGCATCTGCAGCAGCTTCGGCTTCGGGCGCAATGTGGTAGCGCCGGCCATCGCCAAGCTGGTGCGCGCTTATCCGGCGCTGCAGATCCGGTTCGAGGTGTTCGACCGCCTGGTCGATCCGGTGGCCGAAGGTTTCGACCTCGACGTGCGCATCGGCGACGAGATCGCGCCGCAGCTGATCGCGCGCCGCCTGATGGCGAACCACCGCATCCTGTGCGCGGCGCCGGACTACCTCGCGCAGCATGGCGCGCCGCGCTCGCTGCAGGAGCTGTCCGGGCACCAGTGCCTGGTGATCAAGGAGCGCGACCACCCGTTCGGCGTGTGGCGGCTGCGCGCGCGCGGCGGCGAGGAAACGGTGAAGGTCTCGGGCGCGCTGTCGACCAACCACGGCGAGATCGCGCTGCGCTGGGCGCTCGACGGCGCCGGCATCATCCTGCGCTCGCGCTGGCATGCCCAGCCCCATCTCGATGCCGGGCGGCTGGTGCAACTGCTGCCCGACTTCACCCAGGAAGCCAATGTCTGGGCGGTGTATCCGCAGCGGCTGGGCAATTCGGCGAAGGTGCGGGTGTGCGTCGAGTTCCTGGAGCGCGAGCTGGCGATGCAGGCACCGGAATAGGGATTCTCGTGGTCGAAACCGCACCGGAATAGTAGCTGCGCGCACCGCGATAGTGCGCTGCACAAGGGTGTTCCCTCGGGTGTTTCTCATCTGGTACGCATCGATGCGTGGCGTATCGACATTGCGCCGCAACATGAGCGATAATAGCGACCCGAAGCACACCATACCCCGTGCGTTTCGTGCATTTGCGCCCACCCGGCGCGCCGCCATCCCTGTTACTACCATATCGCAAGGAACATGAACTTCAGCTCGTCGCTTGTCGCTACCCCCTGCACGGCCACCCGGCGGACCCTGTCCGTTCGCGTGGCGATCGCTTTCATCATCGTCGATGCAGCGGTGCGCTGATGAGCCAATCTGTCATGTTTCCGGGTCCGGCATCGCCGGCCCAGCGTGCTGTCGTGGTCAAGCCGCATTCGCCGCTCGATGACGTCTACGGCATCGCCGTCGGCGTGCTGTTCGTCGTGATCGGCATCGTGCTGCTGCAGGCGGCGCAACTGATCACCGGCGGCGTGGCCGGCATCGCGCTGCTGACGTCCTACGTGAGCGGGATGTCGGTGGGCACGCTGTTCATGATGATCAACGTGCCGTTCTTCCTGTTCGGCTACCTGTTCATGGGGCCGCTCTTCACCTTCAAGTCGCTGGCCGGCAGCGCGCTGGTGATGGGCCTGCTCAAGCTGATGCCCTACGTGCTGGTGATCGACCACATCCACCCCGTGGCGGCGGCGCTGGGCGGCGGCACCTTCTGCGGCATGGGCATCCTGGCCATGGCGCGCCACGGCGCGGGCGTCGGCGGCACCGGCATCGTCACCCTGTGGCTGCAAAAGAAACACGGCATCAACGCCGGCCGCACCCAGGTCATGATCGACGGCGTCATCCTGCTGCTGGCCCTGGGCCTGGTGGCTCCGCACCTGGTCGGCTGGTCCGCGCTGAGCGCGATCGCCATGAGCAGCATGGTCATGGCCTGGCACCGCGCCGGCCGCTACTTCGGCAGCTAACCCTCAACGAGGGTCAGATACCGTCTTGGATTGCAAGGTTTTTGTGAAGGTAATTGGCGTCAAATGGCTTGCCGGTTCGAACGACGCCGTAGATCAGATGCGC